>JBQCJQ010000481.1:0-7927 GCA_051952615.1 Humibacter sp. | reverse complement strand
TCAGCCGCTCTGCTGCTCGCGGCGTGCGCGCCGACCGTCGCGCTCGACCCGGCGCCGGACGCGAACGACCCCAAGTGCGCGGACCTCACCGTGCACCTACCAGACACCGTGGCGGGTAAGGCGCAGCGCGAGACGAATGCCCAGGCGACCGGTGCTTGGGGCAACCCTGCCGTCGTGCTGCTGAGGTGCGGTGTGCCGCCGATCGGTCCGACGTCGAAGCCTTGCATCACCGTGAACGGCATCGACTGGGTTCTGGAGAATGACCCAGCGGACTCGGCCCTGCGCTACATCACGTTCGGACGCACGCCGGCCACCGAGGTGGTCATCCAGCACGGCAGGGGCGGGGTTGCTGACGCCTCCGTGTTGCCGGACCTCGCGGACGCGATCAGCGAGATCCCGCAGAAGAAGCAGGAGAAGTGCCTCAGCACCTCCGACCTCACCGCCCCGACCACGACGCCGACGCCCTCGCCCACCCGCTGAACGGAGGCGCTAATGCCCGGGGCGCTCAGCCGCGCTGGAGCGCGAGCTCGATGAGCTCGTCGATGAGCTCCGGGTAGCTGAAGCCGCTCGCCTGCCAGACCTTCGGGAACATCGAGATCGGCGTAAAGCCCGGCATGGTGTTCACCTCGTTGATGACCCAGCCGTCCTTCGTCAGGAAGAAGTCCACACGGGCGAGCCCTGCGCAGTCGATCGCCACGAACACGCGCACGACGAGCCTCAGCATCACAGCGAGCTGATCGTCGGTGAGGTCCGCAGGGCACACGAGCTCGACTCCCGGTGCATCCAGGTACTTGGCGTCGAAGTCGTAGAAGCCGCGTTCGGTCACGACGATCTCACCGGCGACGGATGCCCGTGCCCGCTCGCCCGGCCGCGCTCCGAGCACGCCGATCTCGACCTCGCGACCCGCGATGGCCGACTCGACGAGGGCTTTGTCATCCTCGGCGAACGCGACGTCGAGGGCGCCGGAGAGCCCCTCGACGGACGTGATCTTCGTCACGCCGACGCTGGACCCGGCGCGAGCCGGCTTCACGAAGAGCGGGGAGCCGAGCTCGCGCAGACTGTCCGCGACGGCGTGCTGCCCGTGCTCCCACTCGTCGCGGGTCACGGTGACCCATGGGGCCACCTGGATGCCCGCCGCCTGCAGCACCGTCTTGGTGAAGTGCTTGTCCATGCCGAGGGCGCTGCCCAGCACGCCGGACCCCACGTACGGGATGCCCGCCAGCTCCAGCAGCCCTTGTACCGTGCCGTCCTCGCCCCACAGCCCGTGCAGGATCGGGAACACCACGTCGACCTCGCCGAGCGACGTGACCACACCGTCACGCTCCACGGTCAGCTCACGGGAGCGCACCGAGTCGGGCCACCGAACGCGGCTGCCGTCGTCGCGCACCTCGGGGAGCGCGTCGGGATCGAGCGCGAACGCACCGGGGTCGTCCCGTTCGAGAACGAACGCACCGTCGCGCGTGATCCCCACAGGGATCACCTCGTAGCGGTCGCGGTCAAGCGCCCCGAGAACCCCGCCCGCCGTGGCGCAACTGATCGAATGCTCGCTCGAACGCCCGCCGAAAAGTAGCACGAGGACGCGCTTGTGAGTCATCCGAAGTCCTTTCGCCACGGGGGGTGTCATCCGTGGTCAGGTGGGGGGCCAGGTCTTTCGGTTCGAGCGTACCGGCAAGCACCTGGCCGACCTGCTCGACGATGGGCATCTCGACGCCCTTGGCCTTCGCCAGCGCGAGGATCGGAGCGACGGATGCCAGGCCCTCAGCCGTCTGATTCATCTGCTTCACGACCTCGGCGAACGCATACCCCTGGCCGAGCAGCCTGCCGGCTGTGTTGTTGCGCGACAGCGGGGATTGGCACGTGGCGATGAGGTCGCCGAGCCCGGCGAGTCCGGCCAGGGTCTCGCGCTCCGCCCCGTGCGCGACCGCGAAGTCCGTCATCTCGACAAGCCCGCGCGTGATGATCGACGCCTTGGTGTTCTCGCCGTAGCCGACGCCGTCGACGATGCCGATGGCGACGGCGATGAGGTTCTTCAGCACGCCGCCGAACTCGGTGCCGATGACATCCGTGTTCACGAAGGAGCGGAAGTAGGAGTTGCACGCCGCCATCGCGACCTCTTGCGCCGTCTCCATGCTCGTCGACGACACCACGGCAGCCGTCGGCTGTCGCTGGGCGATCTCGAGCGCAAGGTTCGGCCCTGACGCCACGGCGACGCGATCCTGATCGATCTGCAGCACCTCGACGATCACCTCGCTCATGCGCAGGCCGGTGCCCTTCTCCACGCCTTTCATGAGGCTCACGACGGGGATGTCGGGCGGGAGCACCGGCTCGAGGTCGATCAGGTTGTCACGCAGGGTCTGGCTGGGCACCGAGAGGAACAGCTGATCGGCGCCGCGCACGGCATCCGCGAGGTCGGACGTGGCCTTCAGATTGCGAGGCAGATTGATGCCGGGCAGATACTTGCTGTTGCGCCGTGCCTCGTCGATCTCGCGGGCGGCCTCCGGCCGTCGTGCCCACAGGGTCACGTCGGATCCGCCGTCGGCGAGCACCTTCGCGAAGGTCGTTCCCCAACTGCCGGCACCGAGGACCGTCACGCGCCTCGCCGGCGCCGGCTTAGCCCTCAAAGCGCCCCGTCTCGGTCTGCGAGTGGTCGGCCGGATCCCAGCGGGTCACCGGTCCCTTCTCGCCGCGCAGCGTCTCGAGCTCGCGGGTGATCGCCTGCATGATCTTGTCGGTCGCCCCTGCGAGCACAGACGCGGTGCGCGGACGGTCACGGTACTCGGAGAGATCAACGGGGGCACCGATGGAGAAGGTGATGGTCTTGCGCGGGAAGAGGCTGATCTTCTTCGAGTAGCGCGCCATGATCTGCTGCGTGCCCCAGTGTGCAACGGGGATGACCGGGATCCCGTAGTCCAGCGCGAGCCGGGCAGCTCCCGTCTTGCCCCGCATCGGCCACAGCTCGGGGTCCCTGGTGAGGGTGCCCTCCGGGTACACGACGACGACGTTGCCGTTGTCGACGATGTGCTGCGCCTGCGCGATCGGCGCGCCACGGCCGCCGTGGCTCCTGCTCACCGGCACCTGGCCGGACTTGGAGAGGAACCAACCGACGACGGGAACCTTGAACAGGCTTTCCTTGGCCAGGAAGTGCGGTGCGCGCCCTCGACGCCAGATCATCGATCCGACGACCAGGGGGTCGATCTCGCTGTAGTGGTTCGGCGCGATGATGTACGCACCGGTCAGCGGAAGGTTCTCCCGACCATGCACCTTGAACCGCGCGATCGTGCCGACCAGCGGAACCACGACTCCTGCCATGGGCCAGAACACGCTGGGCCGGTGAGTCTCCTTGAACACCCGGCGAGCGGGCACGGCATCCGGTTCATCGGGTGTTTTCGGCACCCGCCCATTATCCGCCATCCCCTATGCCGGGAAAGGCCTGCCTAGCCCTCGAGCACGAAGTCGGCGCCGAGAAGCTCGAGCTTGCCGATGAAGTTCTCGTAGCCGCGGCTGATGATGCCGACGTTGCTCACCGTGGACTTGCCCTTCGCGGTCAGCGCCGCGATGAGGTGGCTGAAGCCGCCGCGAAGGTCGGGGACCTCGATGTCGGCCCCGTGCAGCTCGGTGGGTCCGGCGATGACGGCCGAGTGGTTGAAGTTGCGCTGCCCGAAACGGCACGGATGCCCGCCGAGGCACTCCTTGTGGATCTCGATGGTCGCACCCATGTCGACAAGGGCGTCCACGAATCCGAAGCGCTGCTCGTACACGGTCTCGTGCACGATCGAGACGCCCTTCGCCTTGGTGAGGGCGACGACGAGCGGCTGCTGCCAGTCCGTCATGAAGCCGGGGTGCACATCCGTCTCGATCACGACGGCCTTGAGGTCGCCACCAGGGTGGTAGAACCGGATGCCGTCGTCGTCGATGTCGAACGCGCCGCCGACCTTGCGGAACACGTTGAGGAAGGTCAGCATCTCGGGCTGGCGGGCACCGCCGACGAAGATGTCTCCCCCGGTGGCCAGCGCGGCAGCGGCCCAGCTGGCGGCCTCGTTGCGGTCGAACAGGGCTGTGTGGCTGTAACCGGTGAGACGCGAGACACCCTCGATGCGGATGACACGGTCGGTGTCGACCGTGATGATCGCGCCCATCTTCTGCAGGATGTTGATGAGATCCATGATCTCGGGCTCGATCGCCGCACCGCGAAGCTCCGTGATGCCCTCCGCCTTGGTGGCGGTGAGCAGCACCTGCTCCGTGGCTCCGACGCTCGGGTACGGCAGCTCGACCTTGGCGCCGTGCAGGCCGTTCGGTGCCGTCATGCGGATGCCGCTCGGAAGCTTCTCCACGACGGCGCCGAAGCGGCGCAGCACTTCGAGGTGGTAGTCGATCGGACGGTCGCCGATGCGGCACCCGCCCAGGTCGGGGATGAACGCCTCGCCGAGCGCGTGCAGCAACGGGCCGCAGAAGAGGATCGGGATGCGGCTCGACCCGGCGTGAGCGTCGATGTCGGCCATGTGGGCGCTCTCGACGTTGCTCGGGTCGAGGAGCAGCACGCCCTCGTCGGGCCCGTCGGTGACCTTGACGCCGTGGATCTCCAGGAGTCCCCTCACGACACGGACGTCGCTGATGTCGGGAACGTCGCGCAGTTCGCTGGGACCGTCGCCGAGCAGCGCGGCCACCATCGCCTTGGTGACGAGGTTCTTCGCCCCCTTCAACTGGATGCGCCCCTTGAGCGGACGACCACCGTTGATGGTGATCTTCTCGGTGGTCAGTCCGACCCTGGCTCCTGCGGCCTGCGCATCCTGAAGAAGTGAGTTCACTAGATTTTCACCGGCAATGTCTTGGGCCGCCACGAGGAGCGACGGGTTTCGAATTCTGTGATCTGCGCTTCATCACGCAAGGTGAGGCCGATGTCATCCAGCCCCTCGAGCAATCGCCACCTAGTGTAATCATCGATATCGAATCCGACGGTCAGCGCGCCGATGCTCGCCTTTCGCTCAACCAGATCCACCGTCGCCGCTATTCCCGGCTGGGCGTCGATCGCAGCCCACAGGCGCTCGAGGTCGTCCTCCGAGATGGTTCCTGTGAGAAGCCCCTGCTTGCCTGAGTTTCCCCGGAAGATGTCGCCGAACCGGGGGCTCAGCACCGCGGTGAACCCGTAGTCGCGCAACGCCCACACGGCGTGTTCGCGCGAGGATCCCGTGCCGAAGTCGGGGCCGTCAATGAGGATCTTCCCCGCGCGGAACGGCTCCTGATTGAGCACGAAGTCGGGGTCCTGACGCCACGCGTAGAACAGCGCGTCGTCGAATCCCGTCTTGGTGACCCGCTTGAGGAACACCGCGGGGATGATCTGGTCGGTGTCGACGTTCGACCGCTTCAGCGGTACGGCGACGCCGGTGAGTGTCGAGATCTTCTCCATGTCAAGCCCCTGCCTTCACGTCGTCGCGGACATCCGATTGTTCGAGATCCCACGGACTCGAGAGAGTGCCGCGGATCGCCGTGGCGGCAGCCACCACCGGCGACACGAGGTGGGTGCGTCCGCCCTTGCCCTGGCGTCCCTCGAAGTTGCGATTGCTGGTCGAGGCGCAGCGCTCCCCCGGCGCGAGCTGGTCGGGGTTCATGCCGAGGCACATCGAGCAGCCGGCGAAGCGCCACTCTGCTCCGAACTCCTCGAACACTTTGTCGAGCCCCTCGGCTTCGGCCTCGATGCGCACGCGCGCGGAGCCCGGAACGACCATCACGCGAACGCCGTCGGCCTTCTTGTGCCCCTTGATGACGGAGGCGAAGGCTCGCAGGTCCTCGATGCGCGAGTTGGTGCACGAACCCATGAACACCGCGTCGACGTGGATGTCCTTGAGTGGCGTTCCCGCCTGCAGATCCATGTACTCGAGGGCGCGCTCTGCCGCCGCTCGGGCGTTCGGGTCCGCGAAGTCGGCCGGGGTCGGAACGACATCGCTCAGCGAGACGCCCTGGCCGGGGTTGGTTCCCCAGGTGACGAACGGTTCGAGCTCGTTCGCGTCGATGAAGACCTCGGCGTCGAACACGGCGTCGTCGTCGGTCGTCAGCGTCTTCCAGTACTCGACGGCGTCATCCCAGTCCTGGCCTGCCGGGGCGTGCGGACGCCCCTTCAGGTAGGCGAACGTGGTCTCGTCCGGAGCCACCATGCCCGCGCGGGCTCCGGCCTCGATCGACATGTTGCAGATGGTCATCCGGCCCTCCATGGAGAGGGCGCGAATGGCGCTGCCGCGGTACTCGAGCACGTAGCCCTGACCGCCGCCCGTGCCGATCTTCGCGATGACTGCCAGGATGATGTCCTTCGCCGTCACGCCCGGTCGCAGCTCGCCCTCGACCGTGATGGCCATGGTCTTGAATGGCTTGAGCGGCAGGGTCTGCGTGGCGAGCACATGCTCGACCTCGCTTGTCCCGATGCCGAACGCCATGGCGCCGAACGCGCCGTGGGTCGAGGTGTGGGAGTCTCCGCAGACCACGGTGATGCCCGGCATGGTCAGGCCCAGCTGCGGGCCGACGACGTGCACGATGCCCTGCTCCAGGTCGCCGAGTGAGTGCAGACGGATGCCGAACTCCTGCGCGTTCTTGCGCAGGGTCTCGAGCTGCGTGCGGCTCGTCAGATCGGCGATCGGCTTGTCGATGCCGATGGTCGGCGTGTTGTGGTCCTCGGTGGCGATCGTGAGGTCGGGACGGCGCACCTGCCGACCCTCAGCGCGAAGGCCGTCGAACGCCTGCGGGCTCGTGACCTCGTGCACGAGGTGCAGGTCGATGTAGATCAGGTCGGGCGTGCCGTTCTCGCCCTTGACGACCAGATGGTCGTCCCACACCTTCTCGGCGAGCGTGCGGGGACGGCTTGCGCCGGTCGCGTCCTCGTCGGTGCGCACGGCATCGGATGCTGTGGTCATGTCGAACCCTCCTTGCGTGTGCGTCAGGATACCACTTTGGGATACCACTTTGATCACCCTGCTGAGCTACCCGGCGATCAGCTGCACGCGGTAGCTGCCGAGCATGACGATCGCGCCGGCATCCACCGAGAAGGGCTCGCCGGGAACGAGTGCGACCGGGTCGCCTGCGGAGTCCGTCGCGCTCACCCCGTTGGTCGAGTGCAGGTCGGTGACACGCACTCCCTCGCCGACCGTCTCGATCACGGCGTGGGTCTTCGACACGCTGCGCGCCGGGTCGTCGACGGGAAGCAGGCTCGCCTCCGTCCACGGGTCGAACCGCACAGGATTGCGGCCGACCAGCAGGGCTCCGTCGACCGCCACCCTCGCTCCGGTGGGAAGCACGACGAGCCACGTGCGGGGAGCGGGCGTCTGGTCCTCGCTCGGCGCCGGCGCGTTGAAGGTGGGCAGCGAGGTGCGCTGCGGCATGCGCTCGGTATGCGTTCCGGTGTTCTCGCGCGGCGGAATCAGGCCTGGAGGCGGCGTGATGAAACCCGGCGTGTCCACCGAAATCACTATACCGATGGGGTCGGACGTCGCTTGTGGAACCGATACGACGCGATGCGCCGGCGCAGCCATCCTGCCGAGCTCGAGACCGATCGCAGCACGGCGTCGACCCTTCCCCAGACGTGGTCGCTGCGCTCCGTCGTCACGTCGGAGCCGTCGAACACCGCGGCATCCGCGTCGGCGGCAAGACCGCGCAGCACGGCGGGTTCGAGCGGGATGCCCTGCTGCTCGGACTGAGCCTCCAACGACGCCGCCGTCTGGCTCCGCGTCGCGACGGGCGGCACCTGATACCCGAGTTCGCCGAACCTGTCGACCAGCTCGCTCCATGCCCCGGCCGCTCGCCTGTCACCCGGACCCGTCGCCCTTCTTCGTCGCCGCCGTGCCTTGCGGATGGCGACGACGAGCATCGGCACGAAGATCGCGAGCAGCACGATGAGCAGGGCGCCGCCGACGTAGTACGTCCAGACCGGCACCACGAACGCGTG
>JBQCJQ010000480.1:0-2330 GCA_051952615.1 Humibacter sp. | reverse complement strand
GCGTCGGAACGGTGCCGACCGGCGTCGAGACCTGCTGCTGAACGGCCCCCGTGGGCGTGAGCGATCGGAGCGCCCATGCCTGGTTGGTGCCGCCGTTCGAGCCGTACACGCCGACCGGCGATCCGCTTGTCTTGGCCTGGCCGCCGACATCCAGCGCCGACGACACAGCCTTGTTCACCAGCGAGTAGGTGCTGCCGTCCGTGCTCTGCAGCACCCACAGCGCGTTCTGGTCAGACTTCGCCTGGTCGAGGCTCAGCGTGCTGATCGCGGTGCCGGCGCTCGTCGCGGTGAGCACTCCGCCGCTCGGGGTCGTCAGCACGTACTGCTTCATGGCGTGTCGGGTGGCATCCTGCACCCGGTGGAAGGTCCACTCCTGCGTTGCGGCCGCTTCCGGCGTCGTGGCCGGGGGGGTGATCGTCGTCGCGGCGGAGGATGCGGATGCCGAGGCATCCGTCAGCGCCAGCCCCGACTGGATGCCCGCGAGCTGGTACGTGCCGCCGTCGGCCACATCAGCGACCGCGCCGGAGACACCGTTCACAACGAGGGTCGTGACCGAGCTCGCCGGCACGGTGACCGTGACCGACTTGGACGCGGGGTCGACGGCGACCGGGGATTGCTTGACGATGCCCGTCGCCTCGATCTGCGAGATGGTGCCATCCGACGACGCGTCAGGCGCCGTGCTCTGGTACGCGGTCACTGTCGCACCCTTCGCGATCGAGCCGAACTTGGACAGGTCGATCGTGACGGTCTGCGGCGTCGATCCGGCATTCGAGTGCACGATCGTCGCGGACGTGCCGTCGCTGCCGATCGCTGCGGTCGATGACGCGTCGTTCGTCGGGATCAGCTGGTCGCCCGGGTGGATGAAGTTGGTGTAGTTGCGCAACACGTTGAACTTCGAGTTCAGCTTGATGTCGCACGCAGGAACGCCCGCCGCGGAGCCGCCGTTCGCAGCCACGCGTCGCGCGGACAGGAAGGCGACGGGGTCGCCGTTCGGCGCCGAGTCGGCGTCCTTCAGCACCGCGTTCGTGCTCGTGTCGTAGTACTTGCAGTCGAAGTCGATGTAGGCCTCGCCCCAGTTCAGCTTCTCGACCTTCTGCATGTTGTAGTAGTCCTCGACGGGCTGCCAGAGCACCCAGGATGTCGGGCGAAGACCGTTCAGGTCGCCGTTGATCTGCCCGGCGAACCCGAGAGCGTTGGTCATCGACGAGGGAAGGAAGCCGCTGGAATCCCAGTTGCCCTCGACCTCGCTCATCCACAACGGCTTGTCGGCGCTGGTCGCCCTGTCACGCACCTGGAGTCGTGCTGACGTGCCGTACGCGTGCGTGTTGAGCTGGCTCACCGCGGCCTTCGCGCTCGCCGGGTACGAGTCCCAGTCGGTCACGAAGAGGGAGGTGTTCGTCTCGTCCATCGCCGAGATCTTCGTGCTGGATCCGGCGTTCGTGAGCGCGTTCTGCAGGGAGGCGACGACCGAAGGCTGCTGGTCGGCACCGACGTGCATCCCTTCCTGCGCGCCCTGCTTCGGCGTGCCGTTCACCAGAGTCGTGCCCCAGTAGTTGGTGTTCGGCTCGTTGAAGGGGTCGAGCGTGTCGAAGTGCACGCCGTACTGCTTCTCGAGGTGCTGCGTGACCGTCGTGAGGTACTGCGTGTATTCGTCGACGGCATCCGTGCTCAGCTGCTGCGCTGTCGAGTTGAAGCCGCCGGAGACGTAACCGGATTCGGTCATGAACCAGGGCGCGGAGTTCGCGAACGCCTCGAGCCCGGTCAGGTCGCTGTCGTTCGCGAGCTTCGACAGCCACCAGCGCTGAGTCGGGTCCTGGCTCCAGTCGTAGTAGGAGTCGTCGCCGGCCTTGAAGTCGGAACGGATGGTCGACTTGTTCGCCAGCGTCGTCGTGGCGCCTCCGTACAGTCCGCTGTCACCCGTGGCGTCGGCCTTCCAGTACCCGTCGGCCGCGCCTCCCGGCCGCATGTAGGCGGGGACGTCGCTCGCGTTTCCGCCGCCGACGTTGTAGCGGGCGACGGTGAGGTCGAGGCCGTCCTTGCCGAACAGCAGGTCGTAGAGCTGGTTCTTCAGGGCATCCGGATAGCCGCCTGTCGCGTTGGCGAACCATGCCAGCGAGGTCCCCCATCCCTGGAACGGCTCGGAAGCATCCCACGGGTTCGGGGTGATCGTCGTCGCGTTGCCAGATGGCGCTGCCGCGGTCGACTGTGTGTCGGCCGCCGCCGCGGGCGTGAGCGCTGTGCCCGCCAGGAGCGCACCGACAGCGCCGGCCAGCAGCCCGACCACCATGGGCCTGCGACGACGCGGATGACCCGCGCTCGGTCCTCGTACG
>JBQCJQ010000479.1:0-2020 GCA_051952615.1 Humibacter sp. | reverse complement strand
CGCCACGTCGAAAATGCGGCGCTCCGGCTTGCCCGCGACGACGGGCAGCCGCCCGACTGCCGTGTGCACAGCCGAGACGAGGGTGCCGTTGCCGGGCGCGACGCCGCGCGCCTGGGGGATCGTCCAGTCCGTGTTCGTCGCGACCCAGTGCACGTTCTCGTCGGCCAGCGCGTAGGCTGCCTCCGCGAGCTGCAGCCATCCGACCTCGGGCGCGAAGCCCTGGACGACGGCCACCGGGTGGTCATCCATCGAGCGCGTCACCCGGAATCCGGCCTTCTCCAGCTCGACGACGAGCCCATCGCCGCCGACCACCAACACCGTCGACCCAGGCTCGACCAACTCGGCGAGCACGGCCATCGCGGCCTGCGGAGACGTCACGACATCGGTCGGTTCGACGCGCAGCCCCAGAGAGACGAGGTGAGCGGCAACCGACGTGTCGGTGCGCGAGGCGTTGTTCGTGATGCACCCGATCCGGATGCCGTTGCCCTGAGCCGCCGTCATCGCGTCGATCGAATGCGGAATGGCGTTCGGTCCCGCGTAGAGCACTCCGTCGAGGTCCGCAAGGATCACGTCCACGCCGTCGAGCGGTGTGCGCTCCCGGCTCTTGCCGAACAGCCCGGGGCGGCGCGTCGTCTCACTCGTCATCGGCGCGCTCCTCTGCAGGTGCGTCGGCTTCGGCGGACTCCTCGACCTCAGCGGCTTCGGCTTCTTCCACCTCGGCAGGCTCGATCTCGACCTGCACGTCCTCGACCTGCACGTCCTCGACCTCAGACTCAAGGTCGGCAGCCTCGTCGTCGTCCGGTTCGAGGTCTTCCACCTCGACCTCGATCAGCTCGTCCTCCGAGTCATCCTCGCCAAGGGCGACCCGTGCGCGCTCGGCCAGCCCGTACCACTCGTCCGCCTCTTCCTGCCGTCCGAGATCTTCGAGGACGGTGGCGTACGCGTCGAACAGGTCAGGGCTGTACGAGAAGGCGCGGGAGCGATCGAGTTGCGGAATCTGCAGCTCGGTCAGCGCAGCCTCCGGTTGCCCCTGGTCGAGACGTGCGCCCGACATCGCGATCGCGAGCGACACCTGCACATCGGCAGGCAGCTCCGCGCGGTCGACCGAACGGCCGAGCTCGAGCGCACGATCCGGACGCCCGACACCCCGCTCGCTGTCCACCATGAGCGGAAGCTGGTCGTTCTTGCCCGAGATGCGCCGATACGTGCGCAGCTCGCGGAGCGCCAGCGCATAGTCCTCGTTGGCATACGCCGTGATCGCCAGCGTCTCGCGAACGATCGCGATGCGGCCGGCTCGACGCGCAGCGGAGAGCGCGTGCCGATGCGCAAGCGCCGGGTCTTCGTCGATCAGCCGCGAGGCCATCGCCAGGTGCAGGGCGACCCACTCGGCGTTCTCTTTGCTGAGGGTCTTCAGCTCGATACGAGCCGCGCGGTTCAGGTCCTTCGCCTCGACACCGGCGGGGATGTCCGGGTCATCGTGCCGCGGACGAACCGACCGCAGCTCCCGTGCCCTCAGCTCCTCTTCGGTGAGCTGCCGCTCGCGGTCGCGAGCATCGCGATCACCACGAGCCGGACGCCCGTCGCGCGTCCACAGCTTCTGGTCTCTGTCGTTTCCATCGCGGCCGGAGTGCGACTGGCGTCCGGCGTGCGGCGCGCCGGCGACACGCTCGCGACCGCCCCTCGCCTGCGCCCCGTCGTCGTGCTTGCGATAGCCGCCACGCTCGACCGGCCGGCGTTCGCCCGGGCGACCCGAGTCCCGCTTCTGATACCCGCCACGCTCGCCTGGGCGACCGTCGTCGTTCCTCCGATATCCGCCTGCGCCGCCACCGGTGTTGCGAGCACCGTCGTCACGCCGCTGGTAACCGCTCCGCTCACCCGGCTTTCCATCGTCACGGCGCTGGTAGCCGCCGCGCTCGCCCGGCGTCCGGTCATCGCGGCGCTGGTAGCTGCTCCGCTCAGACGGCCTCCCGTCGTCGCGGCGCTGGTAGCTGCTCCGCTCAGACGGCCTCCCGTAATCGCG
>JBQCJQ010000478.1:0-2213 GCA_051952615.1 Humibacter sp. | reverse complement strand
GGCATCGACGACCTCGACGACACGATCCGACGCCTCACTGCGTTCGCGGAGGCCGGCGCCGATGTGCTCTACGCGCCTGGCCTGCCCGATACCGCGGCCATCCGCGCCGTCGTCCAAGCCGTCGCACCCAAGCCGGTGAACCTCCTCGTCGGTCCGGCCGATGGACGCAGCCTCGACGAGCTGCGAGCGATCGGCGTGCGGCGCATCAGCCTCGGCGTCGACCCCTACACGCACGCACTCGATGCCGCTCGGTCCGGCGCGGCCAAGCTTGCCAGCGGCGACCTGACGGCCCTCGAGTCGGAGCTCGGTTTCGGGCACATCATCGAACTCATCAAGGGCTGACGTCGCATCCGACCCGGCGCACGGCACCAGACGACATGATCGAAGCGGACACGACCACCGATCGCACCCCCGTGGTGCAGGTCGTGTCCGGGCAGACCTGCACGGCCGCCATCCCACTCGCCGGGCCGGACACGCCGGGCGGCGAGAGGCCCGACAGTGCGCGCGGGTGGGCATCCGTCGGGGCCGTCGCGCTCGGCGCGTTCATCATCGTCATGACCGAGACGCTCCCGGTCGGGCTCCTCCCCCAGGTCGCGTCCGGCCTCGGCACGTCGCTCGGCCTGGCCGGTCTGCTGATACTCGTGCCGGGCTTCGCCGCAGCCGTCGCCGCCCCGCTCTTCTTCCTCGGCTCGGGTGGCATCAACCGGCGCACGCTCATCCTGCTGCTCGGCGTCACCGTGCTGATCTCCAACGCGGTCGTCGCGATCGCGCCGAGCTTCGTGCTCGTGCTCGTCGCCCGCATGCTCTTCGGCGCAACCCTCGGAGCCTTCTGGACGGTGGTCTCCCCGCTCGGGCCGAAGCTCGTCGGGCGCGCGAGCGGCACCCGCGCGATCACCATCATCGCCGCGGGCATCTCCGGCGGGACCGTCGTCGGCCTGCCGGCCGGCCAGTACCTCGGCAACCTCGTCGGGTGGCGCCTCACCTTCGCCGTCGCAGCGATGGCGACGCTCGTGGTCGTGGTCGCGCAGCTGATCGTGCTTCCGAGCCTGCCGGCCGACGGCCGCACCCGGCTGAGCGATCTGATCGGCGTGATCAAGCGGCCCGTCGCCCGACTCGGCATGATCACGGGCGCGATCGTCTTCATCGGGCAGTTCGCCGCGTGGACGTACATCACGCCCTTCCTGATCAGCCACACGCACCTCACGAGCGACACGATCTCCGTGCTCTTCGTCATCTACGGCTGCGGCGGCATCGCCGGATCGGTCCTCGCCGGGTGGCTCTTCAAACGCGGGGTAATCCGCAGCTTCGCCGGTGCGGCCGCGGTGGTGGCGATTCTGGTCATCCTGCTGGCGTGCACGACCCCCGTGCCCTGGGTGGCCGGCCTGCTGCTCATCCTGTGGGGCCTGTTCTGGGGAATCGTGAACCCCGGAACCCTCGTGTGGATGCTCGACTCGGCGCCCGAAGCCCCTGAGGCGGCATCCGCGGTGAACGTGACGAACCTGCAGATCGCCCTCGCCGCGGGATCCGGACTGGGAGCCATCCTGATCAGCACGACGAACCTGCAGACCCTGTTCCTCACGGCGGGCATCATCATTCTCGCCTCGGCGGTGCTCGCGACCGTCTCGGCTGTCGTCGTCGCGCGCATGCGCAGCTGAACGTGAGCACGCGGGATGACGAACCGAACCCTTCCCCGCCACCCCGCTTTCCCCACCCCGCACGCCCCCGGAACGAATTCGACACAAGGAGTTGATCGACGTGGAAGAACAGGCGCTCCAACAGAAGGCGGCCGAATTCGCATCGGCGCTGCCGGACACGACCCTCGAGGTGCAGTCGCACCCGAACTGGATGCGCCACAAGGTGCACGGCAAGGTGTTCATGCTCATGACCGACCTGCCAGGGCATCCCGTCGTCGTTCTGAAGGCGGATCCGGATGACGCCATCGCGCTGCGGGAGCAGTACTCAGACATCACGCCGGGCTACCACATGAACAAGACGCACTGGATCACGGCCGAGGGCGGCGGCGACCTCGACGAGGAGCTCCTGCAGGGCCTCGTGCTCGACTCCTACCGCCTCGTGGTCGAGGGCCTCCCCTCGTCGCAGCGCCCGTAGCCGCACGTCGCCCACACCCACCCCACCACCCAAGCCGTCGCCACTTGTCGCGGAATCCACCCCCGCGATCCCACGAAAACTGGCGACCACTTGGGCCCAGGGTG
>JBQCJQ010000477.1:0-4422 GCA_051952615.1 Humibacter sp. | reverse complement strand
AGGCGGAGATCGCGATCGATCTCGCGGATGTCGTGCTGTTCGTCGTCGACTCCAACGTGGGTGCGACGGCGACGGACGAGCACGTCGTGAAGCTGCTTCGCAAGACGAAGAAGCCCGTCTTCCTCGTCGCGAACAAGGTGGATGACGCCAGGCAGGAGCCCCAGGCGACCGAGCTGTGGTCGCTCGGGCTGGGGGAGCCGCACCCGGTGAGCGCCCTGCACGGCCGTGGCGTCGCGGACCTGTTGGACGAGATCCTCAAGGTGCTGCCCGAGGAGTCCGCGTATGCACAACGCGAGGTCGGCGGTCCGCGCCGCGTCGCGATCGTCGGACGTCCGAACGTCGGCAAGTCGAGCCTGCTGAACAAGGCGGCGGGCGAGGAGCGCGTGGTCGTGAACGACCTCGCCGGAACCACCCGTGACCCGGTGGACGAGCAGATCGAGCTCGGCGGCCGCGTGTGGCGGTTCGTCGACACGGCGGGCATCCGCCGTCGTGTGCACATGGCGCAGGGCGCCGACTTCTACGCGTCGCTGCGCACCTCGACGGCGCTCGAGAAGGCCGAGGTCGCCGTCGTGGTGCTGGATGTCACGCAGCCCATCAGCGAGCAGGACGTGCGCATCATCGACCTCGTCCTCGAGAGCGGCCGCGCGCTCGTGATCGCCTACAACAAGTGGGATCTGCTGGATGACGAGCGTCGTCGTTATCTCGAGCGCGAGATCGAGCAAGACCTGGCGCACGTGTCGTGGGCGCCGCGCGTGAACATCTCGGCACGTACCGGACGTCACCTCGAGCGCCTCGTTCCGGCGCTCGAGACGGCACTGGAGTCGTGGGACACCCGCATTCCGACCGGCAAGTTCAACGCCTTCCTGGCGGAGCTCACTGCGGCGCATCCGCACCCGGTGCGCGGGGGCAAGCAGCCGCGCATCCTGTTCGGCACGCAGGCGTCGAGCCGTCCGCCGACATTCGTGCTGTTCACGACCGGGTTCCTCGACCCCGGATACCGTCGCTACATCCAGCGACGGCTCCGCGAGATCTACGGCTTCGAGGGGACCCCGATCGTGCTCAACATGCGTGTGAGGGAGAAGCGGGTTCGCTAATCGCGCCCGACGATAGCGAGAGCGCTGGGTACGCTACTGCCCCCACTAAGGTCGGAGCATGACGGATCCGGCACGCACACCGACGCTCGGCGCCCCGTTGCGCACCCTCCTCACGCTGGCCGCTGCCGTCATCGTTCTCGCCGGGCTGTACTTCGCGCGGAGCATCGTCGGGCCGGTCGTGCTCGCGGCGGTGATCGTGATCATCTGCGAGCCGCTGCGTCGGCCGCTGGCACGACACGGCTGGCCCCGCTGGGCGGCGACCACTGTGGTGATCGTCGTCGCGTACGCCATCCTGGCCGCGATGGGTGCCCTGCTCTGGATCGCTGGCGCTCAGTTCACGAACTTGGTCGTCGAGGACTCCGCGGAGCTGCGTCAGGCGGGCACCCAATTCGTGGACTGGCTGTCGTCGACGGGACTCGACAGCCAGATGACGGCCGGTGCGGCATCCGCTCTCGACCCGTCGACGGTGCTCAGCACGGTCGCATCGGTCGGCGGCACGGTCGTCGGGGTGGCCATCGCGCTGTTCTTCGTGTTCGCCTACATCATCTTCATGGGCGCGGATGCCGCACGGTACGGCGACGCGGAACGTGTCTTCGGCGAGGAGCGTCGTCCGACGCTGCAGCGGGTGCGCCGGTTCAACACGGGCGTGCGGCGGTACTACATCGTGAACGCCAGCTTCGGCGCGATCGTGGCGGTGATCGACGGGATCGCGCTGTGGGCACTGCACATTCCGGCGCCGGTGACGTGGGCCATCCTGGCGTTCGTCACGAACTTCATTCCCAACATCGGATTCGTCATCGGCCTCATCCCGCCCGCACTTCTTGCGCTGGTGGTCGGCGGCTGGCCGTTGATGCTGGCGGTGATCGCGATCTACTGCGTCGCCAACGTCGTGTTGCAGGAGCTCGTGCAGCCCAAGTTCGTGAGCGACGCGGTCGACCTGAGCCTGACGCTGAGCTTCTTCTCCGTGATCTTCTGGACGTTCGTCATCGGGCCGCTCGGCGCCATCCTGTCGATTCCGCTCACCCTCCTCGTTCGCGCTCTGCTTCTCGAGGGTCATCCCGAGACGCGGTGGCTGCGGTGGCTGTCCGGCGACAACCATGCCGTCACGGATGACGCCGGTGCGGCACCACCGACGCCCTCCCCGCAGGGCACCTAGGCTGCTGGGACGGCGCCTCGCACGGCGTAGCGGTGCACGGTGACTCCCTGGCCGTACGTCTGCTGCTCCAGCAGGTCGAGGTCGAGGCGCGGCTGCGGGTCGTCAAAGAGCGGCCGCCCTGCGCCGAGGATGGTCGGATGAGTGAACAGCAGCAGCTCGTCGAGCAGTCCGGCTCGCAGCAGCTGCGTGGCCAGCGTGGCGCCTCCCACGCCGATGTCGCCGTCCGCGTCGCGTCGTAATGCTGCGAGCTGCTCGAGGGCGTCATCGCCGCCGATGATGCGGGTGTTGTGGGCCGCCAGCTCCGGCGTCGGTGTGCGCGTGTTCGACACCAGCACCTTGGGCCTCGACGTCCAGATCTCGCCGTACTCGCGCAGGTAGGAGGGGAGGGATTCGTCGGTGCGGGCATTCGGCCAGAAGGGGTCCATCATCTCGTAGACGATGCGGCCTTGGACCATCATCGACAGACGTGCGGCTCGGGCGTTGTACTCGCGGTGCAGCTCCTCGTCGATGCGTACCCAGTCGGGGCCGTCCAGTTCTGCATGATCATCCGGTCGATGCTCGATGAAGAGGTCGAGCGAGACGTTCATCCAATACACGAATCGTGCGGTCATCATTGCTCCTTGCTCTAGATCTCGCCGGCCTTGACAGCCGCTTTCAGCGTCTCGTAGTCCGAGACCGCCTGGTCCGCGTACGAGAAGGCCCAGTCCACGACGGCGTTGTCGAAGCTCGTGCTCTCACCGAGATACCCGGCGATGAAGGGCGCTTTGGGGGACTGGGCATGGGCCCGTGCGAGCACGGTGCCACAGGCATCCACGTAGTCGGTGAACGGGCGGAAGTCGAGGGTCTCGGTGTCGATCGACACGTTCTGGTCGCGGAATTGGCGTACGTAGTAGGCGTGGCCCTCGTGCGAGGTCCAGCCGAGAAAGGGGTCGCTCGCCGACTGAAGCACGCGCTGGTTGCCGACCACCCGGTGCCCGTGCTCGTCGGGGTCGGCACGTTCGTCGAACGCGGGGGAGCGGCCGGCCGTTGCGCCGCCGAACTCGACGGCCACGGACCGCGTCGCCTCCTTGATCTGCAGCACGAGGGGCTCGCCGGCGGGTCCGGTGAGCACGACGATGTAGCAGCGGGTGCCGACGCTTCCCACTCCGACGACGCGGCGCACGGCATCCGTCGCAACGTATTGCGACAGGAGCACGGCGATGTCCGCTGGGACGGTCGCGAGATAGCGCCGCACGACGTCGAGCACACCCTGCTCGGTGGTCTCCGGGACGTGGGCGAGCACCGGCGGGTTCTCGATGATCGTCAGCGAGCCGTCGGCTGTGCGCTTGGTGATCTTGCTCACGACGCGCGCCGAGGTGCGACGGGATGCCGCTTGGATGGCACGATCAAGCACCCGCTGCGAACTGGCGGCGCGTTGTCCGTTGCGCACATCGGCGCGCAGGTAGAAGCGATCGAGCACGCTCAGCTGGGTGAACTGGCGAAGTCCGACGCGGTAACTGCTCGCTGCTTCGAGGGCGGTCTCGCGCACCCTGGACTCCTTGAAGCCGCGCTGGCGTGCGGCGAGTACGACGCTGGTGATGAAGCGTTTGACATCCCATTCCCACGGGCCGTATGCGGCCTCGTCGAAGTCGTTGAGGTCGAACACGAGCGACCGCTCGGGGGATGCGTAGATGCCGAAGTTGGCCACGTGCGCGTCGCCGCAGATGGTCACGTCCACCCCCGTGCGGCGTTCTGCGCGCAGATCGGTGGCCTGGATGGCTGCGGATCCACGGTAGAAGGCGAAGGGGTTCGCCGTCATGCGTTCCAACCGCAGAGGTATCAGCTCGGGAACGCGGTGCGTGTGCTGTTGCCTGAGGATGCCGACGGGGTCGCGATCTTTCGCCGGGCTGTACTCGGCGTGGGCGCTTCGCGGCAGAGCGGACCGTGCGGCTTTGCCGGCCTCGACGAGGTCGGCGGCGCTGCGGATGGCGTCGTGGTCGAAGCGTAGGCGGCCTTCGGCGGACATTCGGGTTCCTCTTCTGCGGTGGACACCGCAATGGCTGGTGCTGTGGTGGTGGTTCAGATTCCGAGCCGCACGACGGCGCGCCCCGGCTGTGGTCGTGATGCGATCTCGAAGCCGGCCTCGAGGAACGCGGTCAGAGCCCCGTGATAGAGGTCGGCGGAGGACGCTTT
>JBQCJQ010000476.1:0-2829 GCA_051952615.1 Humibacter sp. | reverse complement strand
CGCCTCGAGGTTCTCGCACAGCCACCCCGACGCGGTTCCGCCCGCGATGCGCTTGACGGTGATCTTCGGGGCCGTGTCGAGGCCCGGAGTGCTGCTGAGCGAATAGCAGCGGGCGACGGCCGAGCCGTCGGGCAGCACGACCCGCAAGGTGAGGAACTGTCCCGGCCGGTAGGCGAAGGCCTCGGCGGACGCGGCAGGGATGTCGAAGACGATCGACCGCGCGTCCTGCGTCTCGACGATGACCTCGCGTATGGTCACGATGTGCCCGGGGCCGCTCGCGGCGACCTCGGCGAGGACCACCTCTTCTGTCTCGTCGATCTCGTTCTCCACCAGGGCCATGGTGCTCACTGCGGTGTCTCTACTCACTCGTGGGGTACGTCGAGCTGCGCGGACAGACGGATGTCTCCCGCGAGGACGGCCTCGTCGATGGCGGTGTTCAGGGTCGGGCAGCTGTCGATCAGAGCGCGCTCGGCCGCACTGGACGCGGCGCGCAGGACGGGGCACCGCAGGTGCTCCGTCCACTGCACGGACGTCTGCGCAGGGCCGTTCTTCCGCACCAGGACGCGGTTGTCGCACGTGGGGCAGGCGAAAGAAGTCATGTCGGGCTGCTCGCCGCCTGCGCCATACGTGAGGAACTGCTCCTCGTCGATGGAGAGACCGGTCGACATCAGGCGTCCTCGAAGGACTCGACGACGTGCATCTTGCCGTCGTCACCGATCTTGAGCAGGTGGTGGGATTCGAGGTTCTCGGTGACCTCGTCCTTCCAGAACTGCACGGCGCGGTTGGTGTCGATCTCGAACTCGAACCGCTCGACCATCTGCTCCGTCACCTGGTCGGCGTCGACGTAGAACTGCTCGTACCAGCGACGCAGCTGGTAGATCGGGCCGTCCTCCTCGCAGAGCAGCGGGTTCTCGATCTTGGTCTTGTTCTGCCAGATCTCGACGTCCTGCTTGAAGCCCACCGCGACGCCGTCGGCTGTGGCCTTCGCCACGGCGTTGGCCATCTCATCGGTCATGCCGGGCATCTTCTTGACCATGATCCCCCACTGCAGCACGAAGCTCGTCGGTGTCACGGGGTAGTGGCAGTTGATGAGCACGGACTCCGACTTGTGGGTCGGCGACTCGCTCCACAGGTAATCGATCATGTAGGACGGCCCGTAGTACGCCGCCTCGGAGCGGCTCGTCGAGGTGCCGGGCTTTCGGCCGGCGAACAACATGACATCCTCCCGCGCCGTCGAGGTCATGATCTGGGTCGCGGTGTGGCCCTCGAGGACATTCTTGAAATAGGTCGGGAAGGCGTAGTGCACGTAGAAGAAGTGCGCCATGTCGACCACGTTGTCGACGATCTCGCGGCAGTTCGAGCCCTCGATCAGCACGGAATCCCACGTCCAGGTGGTCCACTCCGGGTCGCCGAAGGCGGAGATCTCGGGGATTGTGACGTCGTCCGGCGGAGGGTTGCCCTCCGGATCGTTCCAGACGAACAGCTGTCCGTTGCGCTCGAGGGTGGGCCACGCCTTGGTGCGGGCGCGCGGAGGGACGCGCTTGGAGTACGGGATGCCGGCGCAGCGGCCGTTCCCGCCCCAACGCCAATCGTGGAACGGGCATGCGATGGCGTCGCCCTTCACGGTGCCCATCGTGAGGTCGCCGCCCATGTGCGGGCAGTATCCGTTGAGCACGCTGAGGGCGCCGCTCGAATCGGCGAACACGACGAGCTTGGTGCCGAAGGCCTGGATGCCGTGCGGTTCGCCGTCGCGGAAGGAGTCGGCGAGTCCGAGGCAATGCCAGCCCCGCGCGAACCTCGCGGGCGGCGCCTTCGTCTCGATGATGCGCGCACCCGGTGCTTCAGCTATGGACATGTCCGTCTCCTTCGACCGATCGATCCCGGAACCGTGGCGGGCTATCGCCCCCAAGAGCCAGCAAGCCAACTCCGCTCGGCACCGATAGCGCAACATCGTATCCCGTTGACCGGAAAACGCAACGATCGATGCATTGCGTATCCGGCCCTTGGACTAAGCGGTCGCCGGTTTGGAACGGGCTGCGTCTTGCCATGGGTTGACGACCACGCAACGACTGTTTAGGCTTCCCGCTGAGCGGGACGCGGCGGAGCGCATCCGGGTAGGACGCCCGTAGTGTCGAGGATCCCGCCGCCGTTCGGGCGCGGGATGTGCACCGTCGCACAGCGAGAGGACACCAGGCAATGACGCACACGGTCGTGCAGAAGATCATCGACTCCGGGCCTGCTCTGGCAGCGACCGTCGACGAGAGCAACCGGCTCGGGCGTCTCTCCGACGAGGCGGTGCGCATCATCCGCGAGGCCGGAACCATCCGTCTGCTGCAGCCGGAGGCGCACGGTGGCATGCAGGTGCACCCCGCGGACTTCGCCGAAGCGGTCATGGCCACCGCGAACTACTCGCCATCGGCGGGCTGGGTGACGGGTGTCGTCGGTGTGCACCCGTGGGAGATGGCGTTGATGGACCCGCGCCTGCAGGACGAAGTGTGGGGCGAGGAGCAGGATACGTGGATCGCTTCGCCGTACGCGCCGGGCGGGCTGGCTGTCCCCACCGAGGACGGTGCGGGGTACACCGTCTCGGGGCGTTGGCCGTTCTCCAGCGGCACCGACCACTGTCAGTGGGCGTTCCTCGGCGTGATGATCGGCACGCCGGAGGGCAAGCCCGCGCAGCCGCCGCGCAGCATGCACATCGTGCTCCCTCGCAGCGATTACCGCATCGAGGACGATTCGTGGGATGTGATGGGTCTGCACGGCACGGGATCGAAGGACCTCGTTGCGGAGAATGCCTTCGTACCCGCGTACCGCACCATCGGATCGCAC
>JBQCJQ010000475.1:0-3761 GCA_051952615.1 Humibacter sp. | reverse complement strand
AGCCGACGACGCGGGGACTGTGGGCACGGGTCGGCTGGAGTATCGCCCCCCGGCCGCGGATCACCTGGATCACCACCGCCCTCCTTCTGGGTGTCCTGGCGCTCGGGCTGACCGGCCTGAAGGCCAGCGGGCTGACGAACGCGCAATCCTTCCGCGGGCATCCCGATTCGGTGGTCGGTGCGAGCGTGCTGGCCCAGCATTTCCCCGCGGGTGCAGGCGAGCCCGTCATCGTCATCGGCAGGGAAGGCTCGGCTGCCGCCTTGCGAAGCGCCTTCGCCGCGACCCCGGGAATCGCTCAGGTGACGCCACCCGCCGCCCGGGCCGGCTACGCCTACCTTGAGGGAACGCTGACCTCGGCGCCAGACAGCCAGGCTGCGTACGACACGATCGACCGGGTGCGGTCGGCGGTGCACGCCGTTCCCGGTGCCAATGCCCTGGTGGGCGGCGATACGGCGATCAACCTCGATGTGGCGCGCGCGTCGGCGCACGACCGGAATCTCATCATCCCGCTCATCCTTGTCGTGGTGCTCGTGATCCTCGGGCTGTTGTTGCGGGCGCTCGTGGCCCCCTTGATCCTGACCGCCACGGTGGTGCTGTCGTTCGCCGCTGCCCTCGGCGTCAGCGCCTTCTTCTTCAACCACGTGTTCGGGTTCGGCGGCGCCGATACGTCGTTCCCGCTCTTCGTGTTCGTGTTCCTGGTGGCACTCGGTATCGACTACAACATCTTCCTGATGACCAGGGTGCGGGAAGAGACCCTGGTGCACGGCACACGGCAGGGCATCCTGCGCGGGCTCGCCGTCACGGGAGGCGTCATCACATCGGCCGGTCTCGTGCTCGCGTCGACGTTCGCGGCCCTCGGCGTCATCCCGATCCTGTTCCTCGCGCAGATCGCGTTCATCGTCGCGTTCGGCGTGCTCGTCGACACGATCATCGTGCGTTCGCTGCTCATCCCCGCGCTCTCGTACGACATCGGCCCGGCGATCTGGTGGCCGTCGAAGCTGTGGCGCAGGGATGCCTCGACCGTGGCATCCGACGCGGACGGGCTTCGAGAACGAGAGGCCGTCGGCAAGGACGCCTGAGGCGGCCGCCCAGCGGGTTTGCGAGAATCTTGCTCGAAGCGGTCGGTCGGGCGTCTGCTGGATCGTCATCCAGGTGAACGCGCCGCAACGGGTGGCGCAGAACGAGAGGAGGGCGAGATGCGTTACGCACTCGTGCTCAACAACCCGGAGCTCGGCGAGGTCGACGTGCCGGATGAGGCGGTCGACGCCATGAGGGTGGCGTTCGGCGAGTACGTCAAGGCGCTGGATGACGCAGGCGTGCTGATCGCGGGCGAGATCCTTCAGCCCAGCACCACCGCGACCACGGTGACGCTGCGCAACGGGTCGCTCGAAGTGCAGGACGGCCCGTTCGCCGACACCAAGGACAAGCTCGCCGGCGTCTTCGTGCTCGACGTGCCCGACCTGGACGCCGCACTGGCCTGGGCAGAGAAGTGCCCGGGGGCGACCTACGGCGTGCTGGAGGTGCGACCGGTCGGCATCCACACGGCCGGCGACTCCTGGGTCGCCGACGCCTGACGTGCACGGGATGCCTGCAGCCGACCGGCTCGCCGATGTCGTGGCGAGCGACCACTCGCGGTTGCTCGCCGTGCTCGCGGCCGAGACCCGCGACATCGCCGCTGCCGAGGACGCGCTGGCGGATGCCTACGAGCGCGCACGGGGCAACTGGCCGACCGCGGGCATCCCGTCGAACCCGCAGGCCTGGCTGCTCACGGTCGCTCGCAACCGGCTCAAGGACGGTTATCGGTCCGCCGCCTTCCGCACGTCGACGCCGCTTCCGGACGATTCGAACGACCTGCGCTCAGGGGCGCTCGCCGCGGTGAACCCTGACGGGGCCGAGCCGCCGGAGCCCGACGAGATCCCCGACAAACGGCTCGCGCTGTTGTTCGTGTGCGCGCATCCCGCGATCGACCCAGCTGTGCGTACACCGCTGATGCTGCAGACGGTGCTCGGTCTGGATGCGCGACGCATCGCCGTTGCGTTCGCCGTGCCTGAGCCGACGATGACGGGTCGGTTGGTGCGCGCCAAACGCAAGATCCGGGCGGCGGGCATCCCGTTCTCCGTTCCGGATCGTCGCGCGATGCCCGCCCGGCTTCAGGCCGTGCTCGAGGCGGTCTACGGTGCGTACGCGATCGAGTGGCGGCCCATCGCGGGATCGATCGAGCGCGGGTCGCTGACCGCGGAGTCGCTCGCGCTGGCGGAACTGCTGGCCGAGCTGTTGCCAGGCGAGCCCGAGGTGCTCGGCCTCGATGCCCTGCTGCATCTCTCCGCGGCTCGACAGGGTGCTGCACTCGACGACCTGGGTCGGTTCGTGCCGCTCGACGAGCAGGACCCCAGCAGGTGGGATGCCGCCCTCATCCGCCGCGGCGAGGAGCTGCTCCTGCAGGCGAGCCGGTTCGGCACCGTCGGTCGGTTCCAGCTCGAGGCGGCCATCCAGTCCGCCCACGACGCGCGGATGCGTGGCATCGACGTCGACCCCGTCGCGCTGCGTCGGCTGCACGAGGCGTTGGTCGGCATCCGTCCGACTCTCGGAGCCAGGGTCGCACTTGCGGCCACGATCGGCGAGGCGGAGGGACCGGATGCCGGTCTGTCGGCGCTCGAGGCGATCGACGACCCCGCAGTGTCACGGTTCCAGCCCGCATGGGCGACCAGGGCGCACCTGCTGGCGTCGCTCGGACGTCACGACGACGCCGATGCGGCATACCTGCACGCCATCGCACTCACGACCGACCCGGTGTTGCGAGCGCATCTGGAGAGACGCCGCACGCAACCACGGACGTAGGCTGGCTCCGCTGGTGGCGTTTCGACGCGGCCGGGGAGGGGCGACGGTGCCAGGAAAGCGTGTGACGGCGGGTGCCGTGCTCTCGGGTGCCATGATGGCGGCCGTCGTCGAGCTCGAGGGTTTCGAGAGCGGGATCCGGGTCAACGCCGACGACGCGCTGCATCAGGCGCGCACGCGGGTGCGACGCATGCGGAGCATCCTCTCCGTCTACCCGCGGGTTTTCGAGCCGAGCGCTCGTCGTGACCTGCGTGCCCAGCTCGCCGAGCTCGGCGAGCTGCTCGGTTCGGCGCGCGACGACGAGGTGCGCACCGACGCCCTGCGCAAGCGGTGGGAGGCCGCGGACGACGATGCCACGAGGATCGCCCTTCTGCGGCTCGTCACGGTTGCGGCGGAGACCGAGGCGAAGTCGCACGCCGACGCCGTCGCGGTGCTGGACTCCCCGGCGCACCGCGCGCTGCTCGCCGACCTGCGGACGTTCGTCGCGCACGCCTTCGCGGGACCGGATGCCGACAGGCGCGTCACCGCCGTCGCTCGGCGCTCCCTGCGGAAGGCGTGCCGCAAGGTCGACAGGGCGGCGGCGTCATCCGATGGCGACCTCGAGCACCTTCACGCCACGCGGAAGGCCGCACGGCGGGTTCGCTACGCCGCCGATGCCGTGCAGCAGGACGTGGCTGGGGCATCCGACCTCGCGGCGGCAGCCGAAGCCGTGCAGGACGCGCTCGGCGACCACCGGGACGCCATGCTGCTGGCCGATGAGCTGCGCGACTGGTCGGTTCGCGCGCACGACGCGCCGACCGGAACCGTGCGCTCCCTCGCCGACACGCTCGAGCAGGAGGCCGAGGTCAGGCTTCGCGATCTCGACGCGCTGGTTCCGACCATCGGAGAGGCGGCCGAACGCGTCGGATGACCCTGCGGGAGCCGAC
>JBQCJQ010000474.1:0-2649 GCA_051952615.1 Humibacter sp. | reverse complement strand
AAGCGCATGGTGGAGCGCGCGAACCCGCAGGTGTGGGACGTGCTCGAGGACATCATCCGCGAGCGCCCCGTCCTGCTGAACCGTGCACCGACGCTGCACCGTCTGGGCATCCAGGCGTTCGAGCCGCAGCTCGTCGAGGGCAAGGCGATCCAGCTGCACCCGCTCGTGTGTGCCGCGTTCAACGCGGACTTCGACGGTGACCAGATGGCCGTGCACCTTCCGCTGTCCGTCGAGGCCCAGGCCGAGGCGCGCATCCTGATGCTCGCGTCGAACAACATCCTGAAGCCGTCAGACGGCCGCCCGGTGACCCTGCCCGCACAGGACATGATCATCGGTCTGCACCACCTCACCACCGTCCGCGAGGGCGCTGAGGGTGAAGGCCGTGCGTTCTCGTCGGTCTCCGAGGCGATCCTCGCCAAGGACCAGGGCTCGCTCGACCTCAACGCCAAGGTGAAGATCCGTCTCGAGGGCCTGTACCTCGCCGAGGATGACGCTCCCGAGGGCTTCGTGCAGGGCGGAACCGCGCTGCGCGAGACCACGCTGGGCCGCGCCATCTTCAACGAGACCCTCCCGGTGGACTACCCGTACGTCGAGGCCGTCGCCGACAAGGGCAAGCTGTCGTCGATCGTCAACGACCTGGCGGAGCGCTACCCGAAGGTGGAGGTCGCCGCGACGCTCGACCGCGTGAAGGATGCCGGTTTCTACTGGGCCGCACGGTCCGGTGTCACCGTCGCCCTGAGCGACATCGTCACGCCGCCCTCGAAGAAGGACATCATCGCCTCCTACGAGAAGAAGGCCGCGAAGGTCCAGAGCGAGTACGAGAAGGGTCTGACCACCGAGGCGGAGCGTCGCCAGGAGCTGATCAAGATCTGGACCGACGCCACCGACGAGGTCGCCAAGGCCATGCGCGAGAACTTCCCGGAGCACAACACCATCAACCGCATGGTGTCGTCCGGAGCTCGTGGTAACTGGCTGCAGGTGCGCAACATCGCAGGTATGCGTGGTCTGGTGAACAACCCGAAGGGTGAGATCATCCCGCGTCCGATCATCTCGAGCTACTCCGAGGGACTCTCGGTGGCCGAGTACTTCATCGCGACGCACGGTGCCCGCAAGGGTCTGGCCGACACGGCTCTCCGTACGGCCGACTCGGGTTACCTCACCCGTCGTCTGGTGGATGTCTCGCAGGACGTCATCATCCGCGAGGAGAACTGCGGCACGACCAAGGGGCTCGACCTCTCGATCGGTGCGCGCGACTCCGAGGGTGTGCTCATCCGCGACGAGAACGTGGAGAACTCCGTGTTCGCCCGTACCCTCGCCACCGACGCGGTGGACGAGAAGGGCACCGTGATCGCCGAGGCCGGTGAGGATGTCGGTGACGTCCTGATCGACAAGCTGATCGCGGCCGGTATCGAGACGATCCGCGTCCGCTCCGTGCTCACGTGCGAGTCCGCCGTCGGTGTCTGCGCCCAGTGCTACGGCCGCTCCCTCGCTACGGGCAAGCTCGTGGACATCGGCGAGGCCGTCGGAATCATCGCGGCCCAGTCGATCGGTGAGCCCGGAACGCAGCTGACGATGCGTACCTTCCACACCGGTGGTTCGGCATCTGCAGACGACATCACGCAGGGTCTGCCCCGCGTGCAGGAGCTGTTCGAGGCGCGCACCCCGAAGGGTGCATCCCCGATCGCCGAGGCCCCCGGCCGCGTCACGATCGAGGACACCGAGAAGGCCCGCTACGTCGTGCTCACCCCCGACAACGGCGACGAGGAGCACCGCTACCAGGTGCTCAAGCGTTCGACGCTGCTCGTCGAGGACGGCGACCACGTCGAGCTCGGCCAGCAGTTCATCGTCGGCACGGTCGACCCGAAGGAGGTGCTGCGCGTGCGCGGCATCCGCGCGGTGCAGGAGCACCTCGTCGGCGGCGTGCAGGGCGTGTACCGCTCGCAGGGTGTTCCGATCCACGACAAGCACATCGAGGTCATCGTTCGCCAGATGCTGCGCAAGGTGACCGTTGTGGATCACGGTGAGACCGACCTTCTGCCCGGTGAGTTCGTCGACCGTGCGAAGTACAACGAGATCAACCGTGCCGCGCTCGTCGAGGGCAAGAAGACGGCATCCGCTCGCCAGGAGGTCATGGGTATCACCAAGGCCTCGCTCGCGACGGAATCGTGGCTGTCGGCAGCGTCGTTCCAGGAGACCACGCGTGTTCTCACGCAGGCCGCCATGGAGGGCAAGCGCGATCCGCTGATCGGTCTCAAGGAGAACGTGATCAGCGGAAAGCTGATCCCGGCGGGCACCGGTCTGCAGCGGTACCGCAACGTGGCCGTTGAGGCGACGGAGGAGGCGAAGGCGGAGCGTTACCCGAACCGCATCTTCACCGACGACACCGTGTTCAACGAGAACGACCTGAGCTTCGTCGACTTCGACAGCTTCAGCTCGGACGACTACACCCCGGGTACCTATAACTGATCGACCGATAGGGCTACCCCACCAGAAGCCCCGCGCCACCCGGCGCGGGGCTTCTGTGCATTTCGCCCGCCTCCCCCACCCCCCCCCCCCCCCCCCCCCCCCCCCCCCCCCGCCCCCCCCCCCCCCCCCCCCCCCCCCCCCCCCCCCCCCCCCCCCCCCCCCCCCCCCCCCCCCCCCCCCCCC
>JBQCJQ010000473.1:0-2112 GCA_051952615.1 Humibacter sp. | reverse complement strand
TCGTACTCTCCCGTGACGGGATCGCGGTCGAACATCCACGGCACGCGGTACGAATCGCTGCCGTGCAGTCGCGAGTGGCTCGAGAGCAGGCCGAACGCGACCCAGCGTTTGAAGACATCCGCGTTGGGCGTGCCCTCGAAGCCGCCGATGTCGTGGCTCCAGAACGAGAACCCGCTGAGCGCGAAGGAGAGCCCGCCGCGCAGTGTCTCGGCCATCGAGGGGAACGTCGACGTGCTGTCCCCGCCCCAGTGCACCGGCATGGTCTGACCACCGACGGTCGCCGAGCGGGCGAACAGGACGGCGTCGCCTTCGCCGCGCTCCTCGACGAGCACGTCGTGCACGGCCTTGTTGTAGAGGTGTGTATAGAGGTTGTGCACGCGCTCGGGCGACGAGCCGTCCGCGAAGGTCGCGTCCAGAGGAATCCGCTCACCGAAGTCCGTCTTGAACGCGTCGACCCCGCCCGCGACGAGGGCGCGCAGCTTCTCCTGGAACCAGGCCGTCGCTTCAGGGTTGGTGAAGTCGACGACGGCCATGCCCGGCTGCCACATGTCCCACTGCCAGACATCCCCGTTCGGCCGCTTGACCAGGTAACCGTGCTCGGCTCCCTCCGCGAACAGCGGCGAGCGCTGCGCGATGTAGGGGTTGATCCACACGCAGACCCTCACGCCCTTGTCGTGCAGCCGCGCGAGCATCCCTTCCGGATCAGGGAACGTGCGCCGATCCCATTCGAGATCGCACCAGTTGAACTCGCGCATCCAGAACGGGTCGAAGTGGAAGACCGACAGCGGCAGGTCGCGGTCGGCCATCGCGTCGATGAAGGAGCTGACGGTCTGCTCGTCGTACGACGTCGTGAAGCTGGTCGACAGCCAGAGTCCGTACGACCAGGCGGGCACCTTGGCGGGGCGTCCGGTCAGGCGCGTATAGCGCTCGAGCACGTCCTTCGGCGTCGGACCGTCGATCACGTAGAAGCTCAGACGCTCGCCAGGCACGGCGAACTGCACCCGCTCGACCGCCTCGGAGGCGACCTCGAATGAGACGAGGCCCGGATGATCCACGAGCACGCCGTAGCCGCGGTTGGTCAGATAGAACGGTACGTTCTTGTACGCCTGCTCGCTCGACGTCCCGCCGTCGGCGTTCCACACATCGACGGTCTGTCCGTTCTTCACCACCGGCCCGAATCGCTCCCCCAGGCCGTAGACGAGCTCGCCGACCGCGAGGTCGAGCTGGCCGAGCACGTACGACGACGACGTGACGGGGATGCCCTCGTCTGCCACCCACGCATCGCTCGAGACCAGGGCGTTGTCATCCAGGCGCATGTGCGCCAGCGACTTCGCACCGCTGGAGGTCAGCACCCGACCGCGCGACAAGAACTCCAGGCGCCACGGGGCACCCCGCTCGACGGTGGCGGTGAGGTCGCCGCTCGTCAGGCTGCCGCTCTCGTCGTCGACCTCGATGCTCGCGACGCCGTCCTCACGCCCGACCAGCTCGAAGCCGCGCTCGGCACGTGCGCCCGCGTAGTGCTCGACGTGAACGCCGATCACGCCCTCCATCGGCGAGTCGAGCCTGACGGTGAGCGCGCCGTGATTGAGCACGTCGCCGCGGGAGCGCACGACCTTGCTCGGTGCCGTGACGACGAGGGAGTCGCCCTCCGGCTCGATGTCGTACGCCTCCTGCGCGTACAGCGCGTGCACACCCGGCCGGAGCTGCCAGAACCCGTCGGTGAATCTCATCGGAACCTCTCGAAGCTGATGCGACCGAACGCCGCGCTGATGTCAACGGCGCGTCACCCTCGACCTCAGGGCGCCTCAGAGACGCGCTGGGTCGAGGGTGACGCAGATAAAAGGGGAGGAGGGGTCAGGCGACGGATGCCCGCTCGTCAGTTGCGAGTCCGTTCGCAGCAGACCCCCACGACTCGAGCACGGCATTGATGTCATCCCGTCGCTCGTTCGCTATGGCCGCGGCATACGCCTGCTCCAGCAGGGGGTCGAGAACGACGGTGCGCTCGCTCTCGGCAGAGAGCACGGTCGCCTCGACCATGGCCAGGCTGTACACGTTGGAGTGCACGTCGCCTGCCGGCCTGCGACCGGTGCGCAGCGCGTCGACGAAGTCGTC
>JBQCJQ010000472.1:0-5110 GCA_051952615.1 Humibacter sp. | reverse complement strand
GCAGGCACGCTGCACGAGGACAGGCTCGACGTCGACCTCGTTCTACGAACCGCGGATGCCGCCCTGAACGGCACCGTCGTGCTGGTCGGCCCCGACGCGCTCACGCCGGCGAACAGCGCGAGGCTCTCGGCGCATCCGCGCATCGTGGTCGCCGGAGCCAGGCCGCGCGACGAGGTGCCAGGGTACCTGCAGCACGCGAACGTGCTGATCGTGCCGCACGTGGTCGACGACTTCACCGAGAGCCTCGACCCCATCAAGCTCTACGAGTACCGCGCCGTCGGGCGGCCGACGGTCAGCACTCCGGTCGCCGGCTTTCGCGACGCGGCGGGCGTCGAGGCCGTTTCCGCCGAGGCGTTCCCCGCAGCCGTCGCGGCGTGGCTCGACCGCTGGGAGCCGACAGCCCCAGCCGTCGACGTGCCGGACTGGAAGGACCGCGTCGCGGACTTCGGAGCTGTGCTCGGCGGGCTCGGGGCGGGCGGGCTCTGAATGAGAAAGCTCGGAACGAGGGTGCGTGGAATGGGGGAGCGCGAGTGACCGGTGTGATCGTGCACGAGTGGATGGAGTCGGTCGGCGGCGGCGAACGGGTGGTCGATGCCCTCGCCGAGGCGTTCCCCGACGCTCCGATCGTCTGCCCGTGGGACGACGTCGACGACCGGTACGGCGCTGGTCGCGTGAGTGAGAGCTGGCTCGCGCGCACGCCGCTGCGCAACCACAAGGCGGCATCCATGCCGTTCCTGCTCGAGTGGTGGCGCAGACTGCCGCCCGTGCCCGACGCCGAGTGGCTGCTCTGCTGCACCCACCTCTTCGCGCACCACGCCAGGATGCGACGGCCGGAGCGCGACGTGCCGAAGTTCGTCTACACCTACAGCCCCGCCCGCTACATCTGGGAGCCGGACATCGATCAGCGCGGCGCGGGAGCACTCGCTCGTGCGATCGCGCAGCCGCTGCGTTCGATCGACCGCAGGCGCGCCCAGGAGCCGGTGAAGATCGCCGCCAACAGCAGGTTCATCGCCGAGCGCATCGAACGCAGCTGGGACCGCGAGAGCACCGTGATCTACCCGCCCGTCGACCTCAGCGTGTTCCCCGGCAGTGACGACGAGCTCACCCCCGAGGAGCTGGCGACTCTGGATGCCCTTCCCTCCGGCTTTCTGCTCGGGGCGTCGCGCTTCGTGCCGTACAAACGCCTCGACCTCGCGATCGAGGCCGGCATCGCGGCCGACCTGCCCGTGGTGATCGCGGGAGACGGCCCCGAGCGCGAGCGGCTGACCGCGATCGCCGCCGAGCACCCCGGCCGTGTCACGTTCGTGGCGCGACCGTCGAACGCCCTGCTGCGCGCCCTTTACCGCAGGGCTTCCGTGTTCTTCTTCGGCCCCATCGAAGACTTCGGCATCATGCCCGTCGAAGCCATGGCGGCGGGAACCCCGGTGGTCGGCAACGCCATCGGAGGTGCGTCGGAGACCGTGCTCGACGGCGTCTCGGGAGCCCTGTTCACCTCCACCGATCCGGCCGAGCTGCGTCGGGCCGTCGAGGTCGCGCTCTCGATGGATCCGGAGGACTGCCGAAGGCGTGCCCAGCTCTTCGACGGCTCGACGTTCGGCGACCGCATGAAGGACTGGATGGGTGTGTAGCGCTTACCGCGCCCTGCTCACCGAACCCAGGTCATGCGCTGCACGGCTTGGCGTCCCGGCGCCAGGTGTTCCGCGACGCGGTCGATCTCCCTCGTGAGCTCCGTGACGAGCTCGTGCCACGCCTCGGGCGGCTCGTCAACGGGGTCGGCGATGTCGTCGTCCGGGCTGGCGCCGATCATGTCCGAGCGCGGTCGGTCCGCGGCCTCCTGCTCGATCCACCCGCGCAGCGACACGTGCCTGCGGGGCGGGTGCTCATCGAGCCACCTCACGAACTGGGGAAGGGTGAAGACGCGCGGCCAGAGCTCGCTGTCCGCGGCGACGAGCTCACGTACGTGCTGTCTCGTCATGGTGAGGATGATGTCCCACCCGCCGAGGGCGCGGGTGTCTGCGCGCCTGCTCACGTGGGATGACGTGTCGTAGCCCCACTCCCGCGCGACCATCACTCCGTTCGGCGGCATCGACCTGCCGCCTTCGATGAGCCCCGCCGACGCGAAGACGAACGGCAGACCCGAGAATCGCCTTCTGGCGATGACCTCGGCCATCACGGAACGGCACTGGTTCGCCGTGCAGACGAACAGGATGCTCGTGACGTCCGCACCTTCTCCCCGTTCGAGGCCGCGTCCGTCCACCTCGTCGGCGTACGACGAGCCGCTCACGATCAGACCTTCTCGCCCTCAGCCGAGTCGTGCCCGCGATCGGCAGGCGACGCGGCGTCGGCGGCGCGCGACGGATCGACGTCCGCGTTCGCGATGTCGATGAAGCCCTCGTCGAAGTCGTCTTCGGGCACGCCGTCCATGGCCTGGGCCGGCACCGCGTCACCCTGCGCGATCGAGGACGGACGACGCCGGTTCTTGTTCGAGGCCCCGTAGTACGCGGAGTACGACTTCGGGATGCGCCGGCGAGACCGGTTGGCCACCGTTCCGAGCACCGTGATGCCATTGCTCGCGAGCGCGCGAACCGTCTCCACGAGCAGCTTGCGCCGGGTGCGGCGAACGGATGCCACCAGCACTGCGCCGTCCGAGTGCGCGGCGAGCAGGCTGGCATCGACCAGCGCGAGGGCGGGAGGCGAGTCGATGACCACGATGTCGCACAGCGAACGCAGCGAGGCGATGATGTCGCCGAGCGCGTCCACCGCGAGCAGGTCGGCCGGGTCCCAAGGCTCGGAGCCGGCCGCGAGGATGCTCAGGCCGCGGAACTTCGTCGGGTTCAGGCTGTCGGCGATCTCTTCGCGGCTCGGTGCCGCGCCGCGAACGGCCGCGGTCTGCAGCAGCTCGGTCAGCCCACGGCCGGTGGCGACGTCACCGAAGTACTCGTCGAGCCCCGGCTTGCGCAGGTCGCCGCCGACCAGGATGACGCGCTTGCCCGTCCTCGCCCAGGCGAGGGCGAGGTTCGACGACACGAAGGTCTTGCCGTCGCCGGGCTCGACGCTGGTCAGCACCACGACGTCGTTGCCCTGTGGCAGAAGCACCTGCAGTGTGGTGCGCAGCGCTCGAAGGCCCTCGTTCAACGACGTGCGTTTCCGGCCCGCGGCCGGCAGCCAGTCACCGCGGCGCAGCATCCGCTTGTCCAGGGCCAGCTCGCCGAGGGCCGGTACGCCCGTGAGGGACTCGAGCTCCTCCTCACCGCGCAGACGGTCGTCGAAGGCGTCCCAGATCAGGGCGATGCCGATGCCCGCGATGAGGCCGGCCACGAGCGCGACCGCTATGGCGATGAGCGGACTCGTCCCCTGGAACTCGCCGGGCGTGGCGGCCTGGGTGACGGTCAGCGGCTTGCCGGCGTTGTCGATCTTGTTGATGGTGTCTGTGGCATTTCCCAGAGAACTGATGGCGTTCGCGAGGTTGGACTGCGCGATGGAGTTCGCGGGATTGGCGGTGACCTGCGCCTGATAGACCTCCGCGGTGGCCGTCCACTTCGCCTGCTGCGCCTCCGCCGCCTTCTTCGCGATCGCCATCTGGCCCGTGAGGTAGGTGTTGTAGGAATCCGCGACGGCCGTGGCCCGCTCCTGAGACTGTGCGGCATTGCGACCCTGCGCGGTGATGGTGATCACCGTCGGCTGGTTCTGCGACGTCGTCGGGGCGACGGAGTAGCTGACACCCCAGGTCGCCCCGGCGGCGGCCGGCTCGCCGACCTTCTTCGCCGCGGGGCCGAGAACCGCGGGGGAGGTGATGCTCGCGGGATCGAAGTCGACGGCGGCCGTGCCGATCTGCCCGCTGGAGGCCGCCGACGTGGCGAGTGAGTTCATCCGAACGGTGATCGAGGAGTCGTAGACCGGGGTCTGACGCAGCAGGAACACGGCAGCGACCGCCACCGCCAGCACCACGACCCCGATGATGAGGAGCCGTCGCTGCCAGATGGCGTTCAAAGCTTGCCGAAAAGTCACTTCGTCTCCCGCTGGCGTGCCGATCGCGCGACAACACTACCGGTCGCAGTCCTTCTCATCATGCATGCCCCCTGGGCGGCGCTGCGACGGTTGTCGCGCCCGAATCGCCTGCCCGCACGATCGCCTTCGACCCGGGATGACCGTGGTCGCTCCCAGCGATGGAGATGTGTGCACACAATCTACCTTCGCCCGGTGCGAGAACGCCTCTTTTCCGGCTTCGGAAGAATACTCAGTCGACCCCCCGAAAGAGACAGTTGACGTTTGCTCAGATTTCTCTACGCTGAAAGGGCTAGACGAGGTGCACGCGAAGTGGCTCTGGCGCCTGCGTCGCACCGACGGTGGTCTTGAGTACCCCCCTGGAGACACCGTCACGGATGCCCCGCCGTACCCGAAACGCGGCGGGGCATCCCCTTCTCTCCGGACGCTCAAGAACCGCGACAGTGAGAGGCTGAGAGCCGCGACACGCCCGAGTTGCAGATGACCTGTATTTCCGGCATACTTTTCTGGTTCAACATTTCGGTGAGGCGCGCCAGCGTGCCGCCATCCGAATCACTGCCAGGCAGTGCATAGCCGCTTCAGACGGGCCGATCGAGTCGGCCGGGAGAGTTCAGGCTAGGCCGCGGGCAGAAGGACACAGCTTAATCGACACCCCGATGCCCATGGGTCATCCATGTGCCCGCGACGGCGACACGCCCGAGCGCGGGGGCCGGTGAAGAGTGAGGGATGCCTCGGCGTGAGCCACGGCATCCCTTGCCTTGACAGAAGAACAGCGGTGCGACACACGTGGTGCCGGCAAGCGTGAGAACGCGACTGCGTCCAATGCGGCTCTGACTGCCGTATGACGCCTGGACAGTAGAGAGAGAGTCAGATATGGCGGGACAGAAGATCCGCATTCGGCTTAAGTCGTATGACCACGAGGTCATCGACACCTCGGCGCGAAAGATCGTCGACACGGTGACCCGTGCCGGCGCGACCGTCGTCGGGCCGGTGCCGCTCCCCACCGAGAAGAACGTGGTGTGCGTCATCCGTTCGCCCCACAAGTACAAGGACAGCCGCGAGCACTTCGAGATGCGCACGCACAAGCGGCTGATCGACATCATCG
>JBQCJQ010000471.1:0-3094 GCA_051952615.1 Humibacter sp. | reverse complement strand
ACCCGCACCGAGCACGGTCGCCAGGGAACCGGCGAGTGCGAGGGTGCAGAGAGTGGCAGCGGCGCGACGGCCGCGTGAGGGCATACGGGACATGGATCCTCTTCTCGAAGCGAGAACCCGGGGCGGTCCTCGTGCCCCATTACGCGTCAGAGTCGGAAAAGCGCCGGAGATGGAGAGAAAACCACGGGGTAAATGAACGGTGAACAGTCGAGAATTCGTGAGAGAACTTTCAGAATTGCTTCAGAGTTGAGGGTCCGGGCTCAGGATGCCCGTGCGACCCGACCCGAAGCGGGATACTTCGAGGTCGACATCACGAGCGCGCACGCCGTAGCAGTCGGCGAACTACCGCCGATCCATGGCGATCCGTTCGACCGGATGCTCGTCGCCCAGGCGCGCGTCGAAGGATTCACGCTGCTCACCTCGGACAAACGCGTCGCCGAGTACGGGCCGCCGAGTCGCCTCGTCTGACCGGCCCGGATCGGCCGACGCGGTGGATTTCGGAGATCTGACACGACACGCCGCATTGGGGCCGTCCCCGGCGGCGTGTCACGGCACATCTCCGAAATCCGGCAGAGGCAGTAAGACGTCCCTGCACCGGTGGGGTGAAGACGACCCGGCACTGCGGGATGAACGAGGATGGTTCGGTGAGCTACTACGCCGACGAGAGCACCGTCGAGTACCAGGCGAGGCGCGTGCGACTCGTGACCAACGCCCGATTCGAGTCGTTCGTCGCCGGCTTCGAGCAGGCCGTTCCGGAGCTCACTGGCGAGGATGCCGTCGCAAGGCTCACCGAGGATGACGACTGGTCCGGCTTCGTGCGCGGACTGAACTGGGAGGCTCCGAGCGGGTTCGTGCGTGTCTGGTCGTCGCGACCCGACGAGCTCATGCGGTTCGCCGGAAGCGGCACGGCGAGCGCCGTGTGGCTCATCCTGAGCCACGGCGTCGCGGCACGACTGTTTCGCCACGATCCGAGCACCATGCTGTACTCACCGATCCGCATCGAGGCGCATGCCGCAGCGCCGGCCGGAACCGTCGTGAGCTTCGACGTACCGAGCTCACGGATGCGCGGATTCGACATCAACAAGATCACGCAGGCCGGAGCAGAACTCGACCGCGCGCTCGGCGACCTGATCGAGGACCTCGGGTTGCCCCGACCAGGAGCACTGCGTCGATAGGACGCCCCGGCGTCACAATGCTGCGGCGCCGACGCACCTCGAACGACCGTATGATTCCAGCACGATGCTTGAGAACTTCCAGCCCCAGTTCGGCACCCAGATCGTCGTGGTCAAGAACGTGCCGTACACCCTTGTGCAGACGGATCCCGACGATCCGTGGAGCATCATGCGCGGCGAGACCCTGATCGGGTCGCTCTACCGACCGGATGGCGGTGGGTGGGCCGTCTGGCCCATGCTCGACGCCTGCACGTACATCCCGCGCGCCGCGACGCCCGGGGAAGCGCTGCGGCAAGCGCTCTAGCGGGCTGGCGGGTTTCGAGACGCGCGCTTCGCGTGCTCCTCAACCAGCGGTGACCAGCGGGGGAAGCGGTGTGACTAGCGGCGACGAAGCGCGATCATCGGGATGACCCGCGTCGTGCGCTTCTCGTAGTCGAGGAATCCCGGATTCACCGCGGTGAACTCGGCCCATGCCTCGTCACGGGCCGCGCCCGTGAGGTTGTCCGCGCGCACGTCGACGGTGCCGGCATCCGGGGTCTCGATGCTGATGTCGGGGTGCGCGAGCAGGTTGTGATACCAAGCAGGATTCTCCGGCGCGCCGGCCTTCGAGGCCGCGACCAGCCAGGTGTCGGCGTCGAGTCGCATGCCGCGCACGGGGGTCACGCGCGCGGTACCGCTCTTCGCACCGACGTGATGCATCAGCACGAGGCCGTCGCCGAACCCGTTGGTCTTGACCGTGCCGCCATTGGCGCGGAACTCATCGATGATCGGCTGGTTGAAGTCGTCGTATCCACTCACGTTCTCGTCCTCTTTCCGGGCACGGCCATGCTGTGTTCGGGTTGTTGTTCGGTCCACGCGCCGCCCGGTCCGAGCAGTACGCGCCAGAGCCAGTCTGCAACGGTTTCCACGGGCGGGCGCGGGTCGCGTTCCAGCCACGCGCGCACGACGCCGAGCGCCGATCCGGTGATGCCGGCGGCGACGACGTCGATGGGCACACCCTCGAACGCCGGGACGACGGTTCGGCTGATGCCCTCCGTGGCGAGGCGTTCGATGCGGTCGCGCATCCTGGCCGTCGCCAATGCCGAGCCGTGGTCGCCGAGTACCCGCCGGTAGAGGAGATCGTTCTGCTCGATGTGGTGGAGGTACGCGAAGAGCTCCTTGGGCGGCCCCGACACCGGTGCCGTGATCTCCAGCAGAACGCTGCCCGCCTCTTCGACAGCCTCGTCGAGGGCATCCGCAAGCAAGACGTCCTTGTCGGCGTAGTGCTGATAGAAGCTGCTGCGGTTCACCCCGGCGCGATCGGCGATGTCGGCGACGGTGATCTCGTCGAGGCTGCGCTCGCGGCCGAGCTCGAGCAGTGCGTCTTGCAGGCTCTTGCGGGTGCGAGTGATCCGGACATCCATGCAGGGGATTCTGTCATGGAGCACCGCATTGGCTGTGAGTTCTGCGACATTTGGCGGTTATCCAACAGGTGTCGGATAGCGTGGTGGACGGCTCGAGGATGCGCCGCATCCCACCACACGAAAGGGCACGTCGTTGGCCAATCTGCTGAGCCGTCTCGGTCTCTTCTCCACTCGTCGTCCCTGGACGGTGCTCGTCGGATGGCTCGCCGTTCTCGCGCTCGCCGGTGCGGCGTTCCTGGCGTTCGGCGGCACCCTGGCCACGAGCTTCAACATCCCGGGTACGGCCACGTCGAAGGTCACCACCCAGCTGCAGAAGCAGCTCGATCAGACCGGTGGCGCGACGGGAACGGTCACGTTCCAGACATCCAATGGCGCTCAGCTCAGCGAGGCCCAGAAATCGCAGATCTCGGCCCTGCTGAAGTCCGTGGGAACGCTCAAGGGCGTCGACTCGGTCGTCGACCCGTTCACCACGACGGCGCAGCGGGATGCCCAGGCGACGAAGCTCGCAGACGGCAAGGC
>JBQCJQ010000470.1:0-3029 GCA_051952615.1 Humibacter sp. | reverse complement strand
GCCATCCAGGCCGACGGCATCACGCTGCACCTGCCGTTCTCGAACGGCTTCACCGACGGCGAGCAGGTGATGTACGACACCGGCGGCGGCGACCCGATCGGCGGCCTGACGCAGGGCCAGGTGTACTACGTGCACGTCGTGTCGCCCACGGACATCCAGCTCTCGCTGACCCCGGGCGGCGCTCCGATCCACCTCACGGCGCCGAGCCGCGGCGGCGAGTCGCAGCGGCTCAACCCCACAGACAAGGCCACGCCGCCGACGAGCACCGCGCCGTACTTCCAGCCGTCGGATGTCTCGGGCACCGTCATCACGCTGCCGTACGATCTCGACCTGTCGCTCGGCGACCCCATCATCTACAGCTCGGGCGGCGGCACGCCGATCGGCGGACTCGTCGACGGCGGCGAGTACTACGTCATCCCCGGCGCTCCCGGTTCGCACCAGATCCAGCTCGCGGACTCGCTGTGCCACGCCAACCCCAGCGCGACGGGATGCTCCGGCTCGGTGCAGCAGGCCATCAACCTCGACCCGTCGGTGGCGACAGGCAGGGCCCACAGCATCGTGAAGCAGGGCGACCAGCCGTCGCCCGACCCGTCGGCGACCCTCGGCACCCACACGGTCACCGGCAACACCCAGACCGGATTCCACGGAGTCGCGATCACCGCGAACAACAGCGACGACATCTCCGCAGCCGGCGTGACGGCAGGCTTCGCAGGCATCGCGGGCGTCGGCGTCGGCGGCAGCGTCAACGTCGTGACCGCGACGACGACGGCGTTCGTCGGCAAGCTCGCCCAGGTGAACTCCACGAACACCGGCGCGAACACGGCGCAGTCCGTGCTCGTCGACGCGGGCAACGCGTTCAACCTGCTGATGGTCTCCGCGGTCATCGCGGGCGGCACGGTCGGCGTCGGCGCCAGCGCGGCGGTCGGCGTCGTGAAGCTCACCACCGACGCCTACCTCGACCAGAGCTCGTACGTCGGCGCGGCGCGTGACGTCGGCGTCGTGGCGACGGGCACGGATGCCGTGACCTCGGTCTCCGCGACAGGTTCCGTCGGCTTCGTCGGGGTCTCCGGTGCGGCGTCCGTCGTCGTGCTGACCACGCACACCTACGCGGACACCGGACTCGCTGTCACGATCGCGGCCGGCAACAACGTGCTGATCGCTGCGCACGACGACACGACCGTGATCGCGGTCGGCGGCGGCGTCGCGGGCGGGTTCGTCGGCGTCGGCATCGGCGTGACGGTCACCTCGATCACCAAGGACACCAGGGCTTTCATCGGCGCGGGCAGCATTGTCGACGCCAAGGCGACGCAGCCGACCACGCAGCTGAGCGGCGTGTACGACGGCACCTTCCACGGCGTCGGATTCGGCACGGCGCCGTTCAACGGCCTGGCCGTACAGGCCGGATCGAGCGAGAACATCTTCGGTCTCGCGGTCGCGGTCGGCGCCGGTGCTGTCGGCGTCGCGGGCGGCATCGACGTCACCCTGCTGCACGCCACGACGGCGGCGTTCATCGACAGCGACATCCTGAACCGCACCAAGGTGAACACCGGGGCAGGGGCAGGGTCCATGCAGTCGGTGAACGTCTCCGCGGCGGACGCGACGAAGGCGCTCACCATCGGCGGCGGCGCGGCCGGCGGCTTCGTCGGCGTCGCCGGCGGCATCGACATCGGCATCGCCGACACCACGACCCAGGCCTACATCGGCGGCTACGCGACCGTGTACGCGGCGCGTGACCTGATGCTGAACGCTCTCGCCGCCAAGTCGATCTCCAGCTACGCGCTGAGCGTCGGCGTCGGAGCCGTCGGCATCGCGGCGTCCGTCTCGGTCTGGACGGTCGGCACCGACCCGACCACGTCGTACAACTCGGGCGCGAACGGCGTCGACCGCGGCACCTGGTCGTCGGCGGCGACGTACAACAAGGGCGACGTCGTCACCGCGTCCGACGGCAACCGCTACGGCGCCCTGGTCGACCACCCGACGTTGAACCCGGTGAACGACACGTCGCACACGCAGTGGGAGGGCGCGGCCGACGCGCTCGCACCGTCGAGCGGCGCCACGGCGCAGAGCCAGTCCGGTGCCACGGCGAACGGCTCGGGTGCCGGCGGCTACCAGAGCATCCTCGACGGAGCCATCAGCGGCTCGACCGACAAGACGAACCAGCGCATCGCGCCGACGCTGACCGGGGCATCCAACTCGGTGCACGACGCCGCACCCTCGAGCGATCTCGTGAACAACGAGTTCAGCAACCCGCAGCTGCCGGGCGGCACGGCGAGCCAGATCGGCATCGGGGCCGTGATCGTCATCGGCGGCGCGCTCCGCATGCGTGCCGACGAGCAGAACTCCTACTTCGGCGTGGCAGGCACCGTCGCGGGCGGCATCGCGGCGGTGGGCGGATCGGTCGTCATCGCGAATCTGACGAGCAACGCCGACGCCGGCGTCTCCACCGGAGCATCCATCACCGCGGGCGGCGACGTGAGCGTGCGCGCCGACACCACCGAGAACAGCAAGGGCATCGCGTTCGCCGGTCAAGGCGGTCTCATCAGCGTCGGCGCGCAGGTGGTCGTCATCACCAGCCACGCCGTGCAGAACGCGCACATCGACACCGGAGCCGTCATCCCGACCGCCGGCGGAACGGTGGATGTCGAAGCCCACGCAACCCGCACGGTGAACCCGCTCGCCATCGGTATCGCGGTCGGTGCTGCGGCGGTCGGTGCGGCGGTCGCGGACGCCGAGGTGGACGGCGACACGACGGCGACCATCGGTGTCGTCACGATCGGCGGCGCGGCCCCGGCGGGCGGTGTGAAGGAGCTGGCGCAGTCATCCATCACCGTTCCCACCGAGGCCTACTCGGTGCAGGGCGGCATCGGGGTCGGCATCACCGGCGCGGGCGCAGTCGCACACATCTCCGGCACGACGGCCGCTGACTTCTACGGTCACGCGACGCTGAGCGGCGGGATGTCCGTCGCGGCCTCCGCCGTGAACACGGCCTCCGGCATCACGCTCGGCGTCGCCACCGGCGTGATCGCCGC
>JBQCJQ010000469.1:0-4927 GCA_051952615.1 Humibacter sp. | reverse complement strand
GACAACATATTCGCAAGGAGGCGACATGGCACAACACGATGGCGAGCTCATCGCACGACGTGAGGACGAACTCATCGATGAGCGGATGGCGGCGCTGCTCGCCACGGACGAAGATCTGCAACGCCTGCTCGGAGGCGACTGGATTCGCTATCGCACGTCGCCGGCGCTCCAGGAGCTCAGCTGGGAAGCGCACTCCGTCTGCGCGACGATCAACCGCATCTACTACGACGATCCGGCAGAGGCACGTCGGCTCTTCCGTGCCCTCATTCCAGGGGCGGGCGAGGGGATCGACTTCCGGCCGCCGCTCAGCATCGACTACGGTGCGCGCCTCGTCATCGGTGACAGAACATTCATCAACGCCGACTTCCTCATCATCGGCGGAGGGCTGGTCACCATCGGCGCAGACTGTCTCATCGGGCCGCGTTGCGCCATCTACACGCCGAACCATGCTGAGGATGTCGAGCGTCGGCTCGACGGATGGGAGCTTCCCGAGCCCGTGACGATCGGCGACAACGTCTGGCTCGGAGGGTCGGTGACGATCACCCCCGGCGTGCGGATCGGCGACAACAGCATCGTCGGGGCCGGCTCAGTCGTCACGAAGGACATCCCGTCGGACGTGGTCGCTGTCGGCAACCCCTGCCGCCCCGTGAGGCCGATCGCGCAGTAGGGCGGAGCGCCGCCCTTACTCCTCCGGCACCCAGTCGCCGGTGACGAGGTACTGGACCTTCTTCGCGATGGAGACCGCGTGGTCCGCGAAACGCTCGTGGTAGCGGGACGCGAGGGTCGCGTCGACGGTGTCGACGGCGCCGCCCTTCCAGGTCTCGCCGAGCACCTTGTCGAAGACGCTGACGTGCAGCTCGTCGATGTCGTCGTCCTGGTCGCGGATCTCGTCGGCGAGACGCGGGTCCTGCGTGCGAAGCAGCTCGACGAGCTTCTCGGCGATGACGACGTCGAGTCGGCCCATCTCGGAGAACGTCTCGCGAAGCGTCTTCGGCACGACCTTGTCCGGGAACCGGTATCGCGCCAGCTGGGCGATGTGCTCGGCGATGTCGCCCATGCGCTCGAGGGAAGCGCTGATGCGGAGGGCGCTCACGACGATGCGAAGGTCGCGCGCCACCGGGTTCTGCCTGGCGAGGATCTGGATGGACAGCTCGTCGAGCACCACGGTGAGGGCGTCGATCTTCTGGTCGTTCTGGATGACAGTCTCGGCGAGCGAGACGTCGGAGTCGTTGAAGGCCGCGGTGGCGTTGCGGATCGATACGACGACCAGCTCCGCGATCTCGACCAGTCGGTCCTGCACTTCGCGCATCTCGTGCTGGAATACGTCACGCATTCTGGGCTCTATCCTCCGTGGCGGCACGCTGAACGGCCGGGCTGTCCGGTCCTGGGCTCTTCATGCTTTCGATGACAGGTTAACGGACGGTGTCCATGGCCAGAACGTTCCCCTAAGGCGTCTGCACGGCGAGCACCCTCGTTCAGGACGGGTGGTACCGCACGGTTAACCTTGTCCATATGGACTCCACCTGGTTGGTGCTGCTGTCGCTGGCACTCGGCCTCGTGATAGGAGCCGGACTGGTCTGGCTGCTGTATGCGGCTGCTTCGAGAGGGCACAGAGCGACCGAGATCGCCAGCCCGACGGTGCCCGACGGCGTCGACCAGATTCTGGAGGCGCTGCCGACGGCAGGCATCGTCGTCGACCCCAGCAACAACGTTGTACGGGCTTCGGCCGGCGCCTACAGCCTCGGCCTGGTCTGGAACACCGCGCTCAGCCAGCCGAGACTGGTCGAGCTGGTCGACCAGGTGCGTCGCACGGGGGATCCGGTCGACGAAGACCTCGAGCTGGCGCGCAGCGTGCTCGGGGATGCCACGGTGCAGCTGACGGTGCGGGTCGTGCGTCTCGGCTCCCGATACATCCTTCTGCTCGCGGATGACCGCACGGAGTCGGTGCGGCTGGAGCAGGTGCGACGTGACTTCGTCGCCAACATCAGCCACGAGCTGAAGACGCCGATCGGAGCGGTCAGCGTTCTCGCCGAGGCGCTGGAGAGCGCACCGGATGACCCGGAGCAGGTTCGGCACTTCGCGCATCGCCTCACCGGCGAGGCCGCACGGCTGACACGGCTGACGCAGGACATCATCGATCTCTCCCGGCTGCAGTCGGCCGAGATGGTGCCGCACGCCGAGCGGGTCTCCATCGATCACGTCGTCGCTTCGGCCGTCGACCAGAACCGTGTGCTCGCCGAGTCCCGCCACATCGATCTCGCGACCGGCAGGCGCTCTCATGCCGTGGTGTTCGGCGACGAGACCCTTCTGACCACCGCGGTGCACAATCTCATCTCGAACGCCGTGAAGTATTCGCCGGACAAGGCTCGCGTCGGCGTCGGGACACGCCTGCACGACGGCGTGGTCGAGATCTCGATCACGGACCAGGGCCCAGGCATCCCTTCGGAGGACCTCGACAGGGTGTTCGAGCGCTTCTACCGCGTCGACCAGGCGAGGGCCCGGGCGACCGGCGGGACGGGCCTCGGACTCGCCATCGTCAAGCACGCCGTGCAGAATCACGGAGGTGAGGTACGTGTGTGGTCCAAGCCGGGCCACGGGTCTACCTTCACCATCAGACTTCCCGAGGCGGAGCACATCGCTCCGACAGGGCTGGAACAAGGAGAACGAACGATATGACCCGCATCCTCTTGGTCGAAGACGAGGAAGCACTGAGCGATCCGCTCGCGTTCCTGCTGCGCCGCGAAGGATACGAGGTGACCGTCAGCGATAACGGACTCGACGCGATCGCCGAGTTCGACCGTGATGGGGCCGACCTCGTGCTGCTCGACCTGATGCTCCCCGGCATCCCGGGCACCGAGGTGTGCAAGCAGCTGCGCAACCGCTCCAACGTGCCGATCATCATGCTGACCGCAAAGGATTCGGAGGTGGACATCGTCGTCGGACTCGAGCTCGGCGCCGATGACTACGTCACCAAGCCCTACTCGACCAGGGAGCTGCTGGCCCGCATCCGTGCGGTGCTGCGCAGGCGCACGGATGACGGGGAGTTCGAAGACGACGGCATCCTCGAGGTCGGATCGGTGCGCATGGATGTCGACCGTCACGCCGTCACCGTCGGAGGGGTCGAGACCGCGATGCCGCTCAAGGAGTTCGAGCTTCTCGAGCTGCTGCTGCGCAACGCCGGCAGGGTGCTCACACGCGGTCAGCTGATCGACCGGGTATGGGGGAGCGACTACTTCGGCGACACGAAGACCCTCGACGTGCACATCAAGCGCATCCGGTCGCGCATCGAGACCAACCCGTCAGACCCGCAGATGCTGGTGACGGTGCGTGGCCTCGGCTACCGCATCGAGGATCAGCGCGCCGGCGCGTAGTCCTCGAAGCCGGGGAACGTGGACGAGAGCACCGGAACGCTCAGGGTGACTCCCGTCTGCGTTCCGTAGGTGAAGAAGACGTCGGTGAGGGCTCCCGCCTTCGCGTCGAGGTTGGTGAACAGCAGGCGGGTTCCCGTCGTGCCACCGATCTTCTTGACGCCGTATGCCGGAACGGTCACGTAGAGGTTCTCGCCCCCGTGCTGCACCTCGATGCGGTGCGGCTTGGCCTCGTTGTTGACGAAGGTCGCAACGAGGTTGCCGACCTTGTCTTCGCTGCCCGTGATGAGGACGGCGTTGCGAACGTCGACCTTTCCGACAGTGCCTCCGACGCCGACCGAGCTCTCCTGCATGTGCAGGGTGTCCTGCGGGGCGGCCAGGGAGCAACCGGACATGCCGAGCGCCAGTCCCAAAGCAAGAACGATGGATGCCGTGACACGCGCCTTCACTGAGACCCTCCAAGTCGCACCGGGCCGGCCGATCGGCCTGTTACGAACACCGCGGATTGCGTTGAAAGCCTAGCGCATCGAGGGGACGCCTCCGGGAGGGCGGCACAGAATAGCACGGCACCGCTGTGGTATCCTAGACGCTGCTGAAGGGACTGCTATTTATGCTTTTCGAGGTCGGCGAGACGGTCGTTTACCCCCATCACGGTGCAGCAACGATCACCGAGGTGAAAAAGAGAGTCATCAAGGGCGAAGAGAAGGTCTACCTCAAGCTCAACGTTACGCAGGGAGACCTCACGATCGAGGTTCCCGCTGACAACGTCGATCTGGTCGGTGTTCGCGACGTGATCGGCAAAGAGGGTCTCGACAAGGTCTTCGAGGTGCTGCGCGCAGAGTTCACCGAGGAGCCGACCAACTGGTCCCGCCGCTACAAGGCGAATCTCGAGAAGCTCGCGTCCGGTGACGTGATCAAGGTCTCCGAGGTCGTTCGCGACCTGTGGCGCCGCGATCAGGATCGCGGCCTTTCCGCCGGTGAGAAGCGCATGCTCGCCAAAGCGCGTCAGATCCTCATCTCCGAGCTGGCGCTCGCCGAGAAGACCGACGAGGAGCAGGCATCCACCGTGCTCGACGGAGTGCTTGCTTCCTGATCGCACGTTCCCGGTGATCCGGGGTCGGCTGGACGGCCGGTGGCCCGCTCGGCGGCTACTGTCGAGTGCGTGAGCATCGAACCATCCCCGCGGGTCGCTGTCGTGATCGTGGGTGCCGGGTCCGGCACCCGTCTCGGGGCTGCGGTTCCGAAGGCGTTCGTCACGGCCGGTGGGTCCGCTCTGCTCGAGCATGCGGTGCATTCCGTGATCGGCATGTCGGGTCCGGCTCAGCTGATCGCCGTCGTGCCTGCGGATCTGACGGCGCTGGCCGCCGACCTCATCTCCCCGCTCGCACCTCATGCTGTGGTCGTCGCCGGCGGAACGACGAGGCAGGCATCCGTTGCCGCGGGGCTCGCAGTGCTCGACGATGCTATCGAGGTCGTGCTGGTGCACGACGCAGCTCGAGCGTTCACGCCGTCCGACGTGTTCGACGCGGTGGTCGCCGCGGTCGACGCCTCAGGCGACG
>JBQCJQ010000468.1:0-2223 GCA_051952615.1 Humibacter sp. | reverse complement strand
ATTCAAGGCACACGCCTGTTGCGGAGGCACGCACCCCAGCCTCGAGACACTCCTCGACTTCCAACGCACCCGTCCGTTCGCACCCGACGAGGTCGAGCAGGTCGAGCTGGTGCTGGCGCCCGCAGCGGAGAACATGTGCTGCATCCCCGAGCCGCGAACCGGGCTGGAAGGCAAGTTCAGCGTGCGTTACGCCTCCGCGTTGGTGCTCGCTGGACGCTCGACCGGGCCCGCGTCGTTCACCGACGAGGCCGTCAAGGATCCGCAGGTGAGCAGCCTGCGCGAGCGCGTCAGGGTGGCGTTCGATCCGTCCATCGATCGGGGTGGCCCAGGGCGCGTGACCTTAAGGCTTACGTCGGGTGAAGAACTCACCGGCGGTATCGCAACCCGCGACTTCACCGACTCTCAGCTACCAGAGCAATGGAGTGTGCTCGTCGACAAGTTCCTGCAGCTGACGACCCCGGTCGTCGGGCAGGCGCGGGCGGAAGACATGGTCTCCGCGGTAGCCGATCTCGAGCACCTCACCACCGTCACGGAGATCGTCAGCAGCGTTCCGGCCGCGGCCGTTGCCTGAATCCCTCGACCTGACGGCGGCTCCCCGCCGACGGCGAGCTGCGCCGTCTCGCTCTCTCCCGCGCTCGGGCGAGACGGCGAAGCCGGCTAAACGGTCGCCCGCTGCCATCACCGCGGTTCTCGCCCTGGCTGGACTCTGCTCGTCCGTGATGTTCACGCTGATCATCCCGGTGCAGAGCCGTCTGCCCGAACTGCTCCACGCCTCCCCCGCCGACACACCGTGGGCGGTCACCGCGACCTTGCTCGCCGCCGCGATCATTACTCCGATCGCGGGCCGACTCGGCGACCTATACGGCAAGAAGCGCATCATCTTGATCCTGCTCGGGGTGATGATCCTGGGGTCGATCGTCGCGGGACTCTTCTCGACGAACCTCGTCGGCCTCGTCATCGGAAGGGCCATGCAGGGGGCGGCGAGCGGGGTCATCCCGCTCGGCATCGCCTCGTTGAAAGACCTGCTCGCTGAGGGCCGCGCCGACAGCGCCATCGCAACGGTCTCGGCGACTCTTGGTGTCGGCGGTGCGATCGGCCTTCCGATCGCTGCCGCCATCAGCGAGTACGGCGACTGGCGCTGGATGTTCTGGGTGTCGGGCGCGCTCGGGCTCGTCGTAATGCTGCTCATCACCTTCGTCGTGCCTGAGTCGAAACGAGGCGCTTCCCGGCGCTTCGACGTCGTGGGCGCGATCGGGATGGCTGTCGGCCTCGCCGCCATCCTCATAGCCATTTCGCGTGGGCCGACCTGGGGGTGGTCATCCCCGGCCGTGCTCGCCCTCCTGATCGGCGGTGGCTTGTGGATGCTTGGATGGGGCTGGTACGAGCTGCGGATCGCCCACCCGCTGCTCGATCTGCGTGTGGCCGCCCGCGCGCCGGTGCTCGTAACGAACATCGCGTCGCTGGCGACCGGGTTCGCCATGTTCACACAGAGCGTGACTTTTCCACAGCTCCTTCAAGCCCCGGTCGGTGCCGGGGGCTTCGGGCTGACGCTGCTTCAGGCCGGCCTGATCTGCATGCCCCTCGGGCTCATGATGATGGCCGTCTCTCCCCTCGCCGGGCGCGTCTCGCGACTGCGTGGTCCGCGATTGCCCTTCAGCATCGGCGTCGCCGTGCTGGTCGTCGCGTACGGACTCCTGCTGATCTTCTTGAACAGCCCGATCGACATCCTGATCGCGAGTGCGCTCGCCGGACTGGGCATCGGCATGGCCTTTGCTGCTATGCCGAACATCATCATGCGCTCGGTACCCTCACACGAGACGGGTGCGTCCAACGGTCTCAACACGCTCTTCCGTTCGACCGGCACAACCCTCGCTGGCACCGTCATCGGCGTGCTGCTGGCGGCGCTGTCGACGCCATACCAGGGCGTGCCCGTTCCGACGCCGGCCGGGTTCCACGCCGCGATCGCTCTCGGCGCTGGGATCGCTGTCGTGGCATTCGTGCTCTCGCTGCTGATCCCCAAACCGACGATGCCGGCGCGCGAGCTCATCCATGACTGAGATCTCAAAACCGGAACTCAACCGGTTGGTTAGGGTAGCGACATGAAGGTCATCAAGCACGAGCACGCACATCTCACTGTCGAAGACGGCGGTCGCAAGTTGATCATCGACCCGGGCGCGTTCTCGTCGAGCGCCGCGGCGGAGGATGTCGACGCCATCGTCATCA
>JBQCJQ010000467.1:0-2098 GCA_051952615.1 Humibacter sp. | reverse complement strand
TGCTGAACGCGGCGCACACTCCCGCGATGTCGGCCACCCGCTCCAGGATCTCCGGGGGCGCGATCTCGTACCGAAAGTGGCTGAACGCCGACGGCGCCTGGTTCGCCAGCACACCACTCGCGAACGCTCCGACGTTGACGACGACGACCTCGCGGCGCAGGCACTCGTCGAGCAGGGCGTCCAGCGCCGAGTGGTCGAGCAGGTTGAACCGCCCGGCGATCATCACGATGTCGAGATCGGCCGAGGTGACGTACTCGTACGCGGCCTCCGCAGAGTTCGTGCCGACACCGACAGCACCGACTCGGCCATCGTGGCGTAGCGCCTCCAGTGCGGGCACCCCGTCGGCGAGGAACTGCGCGTGCGTCGCCGGGTCCAGGTCGGGATCGTGGGCGAGCAGGATGTCGATCCGGTCCAGTCCGAGCCGCTCCTGCGACCCCGCGACCGAGGCTCTGATGCCGGCGGCGCTGAAGTCCCAGCGCCGCACCAGGTCATCGGACACCACGAAGCCTTCGGTGTCCCGGCCAGCCGGGTGCGGATTCGGTTCCAGCAGACGGCCGACCTTCGTACTGACCTTGAAGGTGTCACGCGGATGCCTGCGCAGCGCGGCGCCGAGGCGTCGCTCTGAGAGTCCGAGGCCGTAATGCGGGGCGGTGTCGAAGTAGCGGACACCGCCCTCCCACGCAGTCTCGACACACGCCGACGCCGTCTCGTCGGACATCGCGCTGTACAGGTTGCCGAGCTGTGCGCATCCGAGTCCGACGCGCGACAGCTCCGTCTCAACCGGCATAGGAGCGCCGACCGGCGGTGAGGCGCAGCGCCGCGTCGCGAATGTGCGAGGCGGACGGGAGGACCGCAGCTTGTAGCGCGGGCGCGGACGGAACTCGCACATCGGGCAAGCCGACGCGCTCGATCGGCGCGGTGAGCTGCGCGAAGTGGTCTGACGCGATCCGTGCAGCGATCTCGGCCCCGAAGCCGCCGGTGAGGTTGGCCTCGTGTGCGATCACCACCCGGCCGCCGTTGTCGGCAACGGCGCGCGCGATCGCCGCGTCATCGAGCGGAGAGAGCCAGCGCAGGTCGAGCACGGTAGCGTCCAGTGCCTGCGTGGCGAGCTCGTCGGCTGCTTCCAGCGCGACGTCGCACATGCGACCCCAGGTGACGATGAGCACGTCGGAGCCGGAGCGTCGGGTGCGGGCGCCGCCAACGGCCTCGACCGGCGCGTCCAGGTCGACGATGCCCTTGTCGAGATACAGCGGACGAGATTCGATGAGAATCACCGGATCCTCAGCGGCGACCGCCGCGCGGGTCATTGCGTAGGCGTCGGCTGCGGTTGATGGCATCCCGACCCGCAGACCAGGGATATGCGCCAGCAGCGCCTCCAGGCTCTGCGAGTGCTGCGCACACGACCCGGGCGTGACGCCCTGCTGGGTGCGCACCACGAGAGGCGCGGTCACCCGGCCCTCGGAGATGTAACGGACGTTCGCGGCCTGGTTCACGAGCTGGTCGAACGCGACGAGCATGAAGTCGGACCACATGATCTCGACGACCGGCCGCAGACCCTGGATGCTGGCTCCTACTGCGGCTCCCAGGATGGCCGTCTCCGAGATCGGGGTGTCGAACACCCGCTCGCCGAAGTTCTTGCGCAGGTTTCTGGTCACACCGAAGGTGCCGCCGGGGATCGCGATGTCCTCGCCGAACAGCACGACCTCCGGCCGCTCCTCGAGCTCGACGCCGAGCGCGCGGTTGACCGCGAGGCCGTACGCGAGTTCCTTGCCCACGGCGGGCAGAGGCGCAACGGCGGGCGTGGCGACGGCGCCGATAACGTGGTCGGCCGCGGTGGCAACGTCTGCCAACGGGCTGGCCTCTGCCCAGGCCAGTGCCTCCTGCACCTCGGCTTCGACCTCTGCGCGCACGGCTTCGACCTCGTGGGCGGTGAGCCCGGATGCGGCGATCTCGTACGCGACCGGGTCGCGGTCCAGGTGCTCCTGCTTGTCGGCGTCCGACCGGTAGAGCTGCAGGTCGCCGTTGTAGTGTCCGAGAATGCGCGGCACCCGGATTTCTAGGAATTCCGGTCCGCCGCCCGCTCGCAGCCTCTCGATGG
>JBQCJQ010000466.1:0-10571 GCA_051952615.1 Humibacter sp. | reverse complement strand
CGTCTCGGGGTTGCGGCCCTGCACGGCGGAGCCGCCGGCCGAGTCGCCCTCGACGATGAAGATCTCCGACACCGTCGGGTCCTTCGACTGGCAGTCCTTCAGCTTGCCGGGCATCCCGCCGCTCTCGTGCAGGCCCTTGCGGCGCGCGGTCTCGCGCGCCTTCCGGGCCGCGATGCGCGCGGTCGAGGCGCGCCTTCTCGACGTTCAGGATCTTGCCGCGCAGCGGAAGGATGGCCTGGGTCGCAGGATTGCGGCCCTGCTTGGCCGAACCACCGGCCGAGTCGCCCTCGACGAGGAAGATCTCGCTCTCCTCGGGGTTGCGGCTCGAGCAGTCGGACAGCTTGCCCGGCATGCCGCCACCCTCGAGCAGACCCTTGCGCCGGGCCGTGTCGCGTGCCTTGCGTGCCGCGAAGCGTGCCGTCGCCGCCTGGATGGCCTTGCGAATGATGTCTTTCGCCTGGTTCGGGTTGCGGTCGAACCAGTCGCCGAGCTGGTCGCCGACCACCTTCTGCACGAATGCCTTGGCCTCGGTGTTGCCGAGCTTGGTCTTCGTCTGGCCTTCGAACTGCGGCTCGGCGAGCTTCACCGAGATGACCGCGGTTAGACCCTCACGAACGTCTTCACCCGAGAGGTTGTCATCCCTTTCTTTCAGGATGCCCTTGTCGCGGGCGTACTTGTTGACGAGCGTCGTCAATGCAGCCCTGAAACCCTCTTCGTGGGTTCCACCCTCGTGCGTGTTGATCGTGTTCGCGTAGGTGTGCACGCTTTCGGTGTATGCGGTCGTCCACTGCATGGCGACCTCGAGAGCGATCTTGCGGTCGGTGTCCTCCGACTCGAACGAGATGATCCCGTCGTTCACGACCTCAGCGCGCTTCGCCGAGTTGAGGTACTCGACGTAGTCCTCGAGCCCGCGCTGGTAGAGGAAGGTGTCGTTGCGACCCTGGATCGGTTCACCGTCTTCATCCAGCGCTTCTTGCGGACGCTCGTCTCGAAGGCTGATCGTCAGACCCTTGTTCAGGAACGCGTACTGCTGAAAACGGGTGCGCAGCGTGTCGTAGTCGAACTCGATGCTGTCGAAGATGTCGGCGCTCGGCCAGAAGGTGATGGTCGTACCGGTCTCGGTCGTCTCCTCGCCCTGCTCGAGCGGGCCGTCTGGCACACCGACGTGGTAGGTCTGCCTCCACACGTGACCCTGCTGCTTCACCTCGACCTCGAGTCGGCTTGACAGGGCGTTCACCACCGAGGAGCCGACGCCGTGCAGTCCGCCGGAGACGGCATAGGCGCCGCCGCCGAACTTGCCACCGGCGTGCAGCACGGTGAGCACGAGCTCTACCGTCGAGATGCCCTCGGGCTCGTGGATGCCCACCGGGATGCCGCGCGCGTTGTCGACGACTCGCACCCCGCCATCCGCCGTCAAGGTGACGTTGATGTGGTCGCCCTGGCCGGCGAGGTACTCATCGACGGCGTTGTCCACGATCTCGGTGACCAAGTGGTGCAGTCCTCGTGGCCCGGTCGAGCCGATGTACATGCCAGGTCGCTTGCGTACCGCCTCGAGACCTTCGAGAACCTGAATCTGGCTCGCGCCGTACTCGTTGTCGGATCCAGCCGTATTCGGTTCCATCGTCATCGGGAATTGAGCTCCTGACCGCACTTTTTTCGTGACTTCTCATCTTATCAAGCGGTACCTGGTCGTAGGGCGAGAAACGGCCGTCTGACGCGATGAAAATGTCGGGTTGAACAGATTTGCCCGCTCAACCGTAAGTGTCGCGTGGACCGCGCCCTGGAATCGACCTGGGGCCGCGTTTCCATGAGGGGACGTCAGGTCCCATGAAGCGCATACTTTCCACACCCGCATCGGGGTATCTCCGCTGGATGTGCAGAAGGAGCTCACCGCGCATCAATCGCAGCTGTGTCGCCCAGCTCGTCGAGTCGCATCGCACCGTGAGCACACCACCCTCGATCCCCGCGGGATCCGAGTGCTTCGCGGTCTCCTCCCCGACCACATCGGCCCATGCTGCCAGCAGCTCGGACTTCGCCAGGGGCGAGTTCCACCCGAGCTCGTCCGCGAGCGACGCGATCGCCCCGGAGAGCCCGAGTGGCTCCCGTCCGGGGTCGAACGGCTGACTCGTCTTCTTGCCCTGGCGCGAGGTCTCCCGCTTCGCTCCACGGCGCGCATAGCCCGGATCGGCGCCGAACAGCTCCTTCAGGTGGCGGTAGAACTCGGCCGACTCACTCATCAGGTGACTCACTCATGGGCATCCTGCTCGCCCGACTCGTCGCCCTGAGAGATGACCCGGCCCGCGCTGATCCGAACGGTATGGGCGCGAAGCGCCTCCGGAACATCCTCGAAGACCGCTGCGGTGACGAGCACCTGCTCGTACCCTTGCACGGACGCCGCCAGTCGCGCCCGCCGCGCCTGATCGAGCTCGGCGAACACGTCGTCGAGGATCAGCACGGGGTCGCCGGTGGTCGATCGATCCCGCAGCAACTGCGCGGATGCCAGCCGAAGCGCCAAGGCGAACGACCACGACTCGCCGTGGCTGGCGTATCCCTTAGCGGGCAGGCCGTTCAGCTCGAATCGCACGTCGTCCCGGTGCGGCCCGACGAGCGTCACCCCTCGTTCCAGCTCTTTGCCTCGGAGGCTCGCCACCGCCGAGGCGAAACGGTCCGCCGTCGACCCGCCGGCGGCGTCGGGATGCCCCTCGGTGATGTCGCCCTCGTCATCCGGTTGCGCACCGTCCACCGTCAGAAGCGGAACGAGTCGCGGATCGTGGTCTCCACCCGCCACGGCTCGGTACGAGTCACGAACCGGATCGACGAGATCCGCGATCAGGGCGGAACGTTCGTCGATGATCTCGGAACCCAGTGCGACGAGTCGCTCGTCCCAGACATCCAACGTCGACAACGCGGAGCCGCGAACGCCGGATGCGCGCGCCGACTTGAGAAGCGTGTTGCGTTGACGCAGCACCCGGTCGTAGTCGGCGAGCACCCCGGCGAGACGCGGCGACCGCTGAACGAGCACCGTGTCGAGGAACCGCCTACGCACTGCGGGTTCGCCCCGAATGAGAGCCAGATCCTCCGGCGCGAACAACACGGTGGAGAGGTATCGCACGAGCTCGCGAGGCTTGGTCGGCGACCGGTTGAGCATCGCCTTGTTCGCCGACGACCTGTTGAGCTGCAGCTCGAGGAGCACAGCGCGTCCGTCGTGCTCGACGCGGCATCGGACGACGGCAGCCCCGGCATCCTGACGGATCATCGCCGTGTCGACGGGGGTTCGGTGAGAGCCGGAGGTGGAGAGGAACACCAGCGACTCGACCAGATTGGTCTTGCCCTGGCCGTTGCTGCCGACGAACAGATTCGAGCCGGCTGCCAGCTCGACCTCTGCCTGCTCGTAGTTGCGGAAGTCGGTCAACGAGAGGTGCGTCACTCTCATGGCCGAACACCCGTCATCCGAATTGCAGACATGAGGTTCGCAGCGAACCGGCGGAGCTCGACGGTCAGTCGACGGCCTTCACGGCGTGGCCGCCGAACTGGTTGCGCAGCGCGGCGACAGCCTTCATCGCGGGAGAGTCTTGCTGACGCGAGACGAAGCGGGCGAAGATCGACGCGCTGATCGTCGGCATCGGCACCGCGTTGTTCAGCGCCTCCTCCACGGTCCACCGGCCCTCGCCCGAATCGTTGACGAACCCCTCGATGTGCTCGAACTCGGGGTCCTGCTCAAGAGCGCGCACCAGCAGGTCGAGCAGCCACGACCGAACGACGGTGCCGCGCTGCCATGCCTTGAACGTGCCGGTGACGTCCTTCACGATGTCCTTGCGGGTGTCGAGCAGCTCATAGCCCTCTGCGTACGCCTGCATGAGCGCGTACTCGATGCCGTTGTGCACCATCTTCGCGTAGTGGCCGGCGCCGACCTCGCCGACGTGCACGAATCCCTCGTCGCGCGGACCCTCGGGGCGAAGCGCGTCGAACACCGGCATCACACGCTCGACCTGCTCAGCGCTGCCGCCGACCATCAGGCCATAGCCGTTGTCGAGACCCCACACGCCACCAGAAACACCGGCGTCCATGAAGTCGACACCGGTCTTCGCCAGCAGCTCGGCGTGCTTGAAGTCCTCGGTGAACTTCGAGTTGCCGCCGTCGATGACGAGGTCGCCCTTTTCCAGGATGCCCGCAAGGTCGTTGACCACCGAGTCGGTGATCGCACCGGCCGGCACCATCACCCAGACCGTGCGCGGCGTGGGGAGTGCGGCCGCGAGCTCCGCCAGCGATGCGACATCCGAGACATCCGGGTTCGTGTCGTACCCCGTGACCTGGATGCCGCTGCGCTCGAGCCTCGAACGCATGTTGTTGCCCATTTTTCCGAGACCGATGAGACCGATGTGCATGATGAATCCTTTGTCGTCGAAACGGAATGTCGTCGAAACGGGAGCGGAAGGCCTGCCGATCAGCGCAGAAGCAGGTTGGGCTGAAGCAGGTAGCGGTAGCTGTCGGTTCCGGCCTGCTCCTTGCTGGTCTGGCTCGTGATCAGCACCGGCCCCGGCTTGTTGGGGTTGTCGGTATTCGTGAACGAGATGCGCACGTACTCCGAGTGAACGGCGCTGAGCCCGTCGAGCAGGAACTGCGGCTTCAACGAGACGACGGTGTCGTCGCCGGTGAGCAGAGCGTCGACGCTCTCGGATGCCTGTGCCTGTTCCGATCCGATCGCCTCGAGTGTGAGGCCGTCGACGTTGAACGTGAAGCGAAGAGCCGCTTCGCGCTCGAGCACGAGGGACACACGCCTGGTCGCCTCGATGAGATCCGCGGTGTTGATGACCGCGTAGTTCTCGACCGTTTCGGGGAAGAGTCGCTTCACAGGAGGGAAGTTGCCCTTGATCAGCAACGACGTCACCGTCTTCTTCTCGGCCGTGAAGGCGATCAGCTCTCGGTCGTCCTTGGCGACGAGCGTCACCTGGATGTTGCCGTTGTGACCGAACGTCTTGCCGATCTCCTGCAGCGTGCGTGCGGGAACCAAGGCGGTCGACGGCTCGGACTGGCCGATCGAGCCGTCCCAGTCGATCTCTCGAACGGCGACCCGGTAACGGTCCGTCGCGACCAGGCTCAGCCGGTTCTCCGTGATCTCGAGCTGCACGCCGGTGATGACCGGGGTCACGTCGTCGCGGGAGGCCGCGACCGCGACCTGCGCGACTGCCTCGGAGAACTCGTCGGCGGGCACGAGTCCGGATTCGCCGGCGATCTGCGGAAGGGTCGGATATTCCTCGACCGGCATCGACAGAAGTGTGAAGCTCGCGCTGCCGCAGCTCACCACGATGCGGTTGTCATCCGTGGCAAACGTGACCGGAGCATTGGGAAGCTTCGACGCGATCTCGGCGAGCAGTCGTCCCGAGACCAAGACGGTTCCCGGCTCCTCCACCGCTGCGGAGATCTGCGTCTGCGCCGAGACCTCGTAGTCGAAGGCCGAGAGGGAGATGCCGTCATCCGTCGTGCTGATCAGCACACCGCTCAGGATCGGCAACGTCGTGCGCTGAGGCAGCAGCTTGACTGTGAAAGAGACCGCTTCGCTCAGCACATCGCGGTTGGCCTGAAACCTCACGAAGTTCTCCCCTGTCGGTACGCAGATGGGTGCATCCGCTCCATGCTATCCCCCGCCGACGGCGCGCCGAAGAGTGGCCCGAGGCCGTCGATCGAGCACCTGAGGTTGTCGCATCGCCTGCTTAAAGAATCTTGTTCTCTTAATCGGCTTAACCGCTGTGGAAACTGTGGATAACTCGGTGGAGAGCAGTCGCCGCAAGGGAACTACACGCGTGTGACTTGTCGAAGCCCTGTTGATGGATCGCTGTCGTCGGCGAGCGGCGGGATGCGCGGAGGAGGGTTCATTTCACAACGACGTCGCGGCTCCCCACACGCCGAGGCTTGTTATTCGTTAAGTTTCAACAGGGTTATCCACAGTGTGAATTGCGCGCGCTGCGGCGAACCGTCAGCGGTGGGTCTGCTTGATGCGCGCGGTGAGCTCGGTGACCTGGTTGTAGATCGAGCGACGCTCCTTCATGAGCTCGCTGATCTTCTTGTTCGCGTACATCACCGTGGTGTGGTCGCGATTGCCGAAGAGCTGCCCGATCTTGGGCAGGGAGAGATTGGTGAGCTCGCGGCAGAGGTACATCGCGATCTGCCTGGCGGTCGCGATGGCTTGCGAGCGCGAAGACCCGTAGAGGTCGTCGACGCTCAGCTTGAAGTAGTCGGCAGTCGCCGTGATGATGTCGGCCGGCGACACGACGTTGTCGTCGTCCAAGGTGATGAGGTCTTTGAGCACGGTCTGCACGAGGCTCATGTCGACCGGCGTCTTGTTGAGGCTGGCGAAGGCCGTCACACGGATGAGCGTTCCTTCGAGCTCCCGGATGTTGCTCGAGACCTTCGACGCCATGAACTCGAGGATGTCGTCGGGCACCAGGATGCGCTCGCTCTGCGCCTTCTTGCGCAGGATGGCGATGCGCGTCTCGAGGTCGGGAGCCTGGACATCCGTGATCAGACCCCACTCGAACCTGGTGAGCATGCGGTCCTCGAAGCCGGTGAGGTGCTTCGGAGGCAGGTCGCTGGTGATGACGACCTGCTTGTTGTGGTCGTGCAGCGTGTTGAAGGTGTGGAAGAACGCCTCCTGCGTCTCGACGGCTCGCTGCAGGAACTGGATGTCGTCGATGAGCAGGATGTCGATGTTGCGGTACCGAGCCTGGAACGACGAGCCCCGGTTGTTCGCGATCGAGTTGATGAAGTCGTTCGTGAACTCCTCGGAGCTGACGTACCGAACGCGGATGCCCGGGTAGAGGCTCATCGCGTAGTGGCCGATCGCGTGCAGGAGGTGCGTCTTGCCGAGACCGGAGTCGCCGTAGATGAAGAGCGGGTTGTAGGCCTTCGCCGGCGCCTCCGCGACCGCGACCGCCGCCGCGTGGGCGAACCGGTTCGACTGGCCGATGACGAAGTTGTCGAAGCTGTACTCGGGATTCAGCCTTGAGTCGGCGTTCCGCGGTGCGGCGGTGATGTCGGTGACGGGAGCGGACGGCTGCGTCACCGTCTCCGGTGTGTCGATATAGCTGGACTCCATGCGCTCCGGCTCGAGCTGAGGAGTGTCGTGCGTGATGTTCGGGTTGACGACGATGGCGAAGTTCGACACGGACAGGGTGTCGTCGAGGCGGCCGATGGAGTTCAGAAGCGGCACCCGGCAGCGCTGCTCGATCATGCCGCGGGTGAACTCGTTGGGAACCTCCAGATAGAAGGTGCCGGCCATGATGCCCTTGGGCTCGACGAGACTGAGGAACCCGTACAGCTGCGGGGTGACCCGGTCATCCGTCTCGAGGGTCGACAGAACCGATCTCCACGCGTTCGTCAACGACGCATAGCCGTCAGCCATAGTTCCCCTAGATCCCTCTCACGGACTCTGCACGACGAGCCCGCCCCACCCCGTTGTGAACGTGCGGGGCCGGATGCAGCAGACCCGACCCGCTTCTTATCCACATGGTTATCCCCATGTGCCGCAACGGCATTCTCAACGCCAGCGCGGTGCTTCGAACAGGTCGATTCACAACCTGGGGATAACTTCGCATGTCACGCTAACGAATCGAGCCCGCCCGCTCAAATCATCGGGTGAACGAGATCTCCATGTCGTCGGCGTGCCTCTTCAGGCTTAGTCCTGTCTGTGTGGATAATCAACGGTTCGCCGAGCCCGGTTTGACCTGCCGCGAACCACCCCGTACCGTTAATGGGTTGACCGCAGGCCGCACCAGCGGCACATCTTCCTTCTCCAGGCGCCTAGGGCGAACGTGTCCCATCGCGGTTGCCTCACGAAGAGAACCGAAATCGATCGAGAGACCCTGATGAGCAAGAGAACCTTCCAGCCGAACAACCGTCGTCGCGCCAAGGTGCACGGCTTCCGTCTGCGCATGCGCACCCGCGCCGGTCGCGCCATCCTGGCCAACCGTCGTCGCAAGGGCCGCACCGAGCTCTCGGCGTAGCAGCCGCTCAGTGCGGTGCTCGCCAGAGCGAACCGGCTCAGGACAGGCGCTGAGTATCGGCTGACCATCCGTCGTGGTGTGCGTGTGCACGCTCCGAACACGATCACGTACGTGCGTCGGGTTCGGGAGAGTGCTGACGTGCGGTTCGGCTTCGTGGTGAGCAAGGCCGTCGGGGTCTCCGTCGTACGGAACACGGTGCGGCGTCGGCTCAAAGCGGCATCCCGCGAACTGTTGCCCCAGGTGGCGCCCGGCCACGACATCGTGGTGCGCGCTCTGCCAGCGTCCGCGCAGGCATCCTGGACTACCCTGCAAGGTGAGATCTGCCGAGCTGTCGACGAAGTAGGCGCCCGATGCAAGCCCTGATCACCACCGTCATCCTCATTCCGAGGAACGTGGCTGTGTTGATCCTGCGCGCCTATCGTGCGGTCATCTCTCCGCTCTACGGCGACGTGTGTCGCTACTACCCCTCGTGTTCCGCATACGCGCTCGGCGCGATCCAGGAACACGGCCTGATCGTCGGTGTCGCGTTGGGAACGGCACGCATCATCCGCTGCCACCCCTGGGCGGCCGGCGGAGTCGACGACGTTCCCCGCAAGAAGACCCCCCGCTATTCCGTCACCCCATTCGGGTTCGTGGTGGCACGCGGCCACGCAAAAGGATGACCGAGTAAGAGATGGACTTCATCTATACGATCCTCTGGCCGATCGAGTGGCTGGTTCAGCTGCTCCTGATCGGCTGGCACTGGCTCTGGACGGCCATCGGGCTCGACCCCAACTCCGGCGTGACCTGGGTGCTCTCCATCGTGGGACTCACCGTGGTCATCCGCGCAGCTCTGATCCCGATCTTCGTGCGCCAGATCAAGAACCAGCGCCGCATGCTCGAGGTTGCGCCGCAGCTCAAGAAGATCCAGGACAAGTACAAGGGCAAGAAGGACCAGCTCTCTCGCGAGGCGATGTCGCGCGAGACCATGGAGCTCTACAAGCGCACCGGCACGAACCCGCTGAGCTCATGCTTGCCGCTGCTGCTCCAGATGCCCGTGTTCTTCAGCCTCTTCCATGTGCTGAACGACGCGCAGCAGGGCAAGGACAGCGTGGGTCTGCTGTCGAACGCGGGTCTTCTCCAGTCCTTCCAGACGGCGAAGTTCCTCGGTGCGCCGCTGAACGCGTCGTTCGGTTCGCAGTGGTCGCTGATGGTCGCGGGCAAGCCCTTCAGCTGGGAGGTCATGATCATCGCGGCGATCATGGTCATCCTGATGACCGGGTCGCAGTTCCTGACGCAGCTTCAGATCGTCTCCAAGAACATGTCGCCGGAGACGAAGGCCAGCCCGCAGTTCCGTCAGCAGCGCATCCTGTTGTACTTGCTCCCCTTCGTCTTCCTCTTCTCGGGTGTCGCGTTCCCGCTCGGCGTGATGTTCTACTGGCTCACCTCGAACCTGTGGACCATGGGTCAGCAGTTCCTCGTCATCCGCAACATGCCTACTCCCGGTAGTGAGGCCGAGAAGGCTCGCGAGGCGCGACTGGCTCGCAGGGGCAAGTTGAAGACCGCCGTCGACGGCGCTCCCGTGCTCGTCGTCGACGAGGTTCCCGCGAAGCCGATCACGACGCAGCGGCAGCAGCCGATGAGCAAGGCCCGATCGAAGAAGTCGACCGGCGGAAAGAAATAGTGAGCATGACAGACGAGTCCACCGTGCCGGCACAGGTGACGGCACCCCAGGACGTTGACGACTCCTTCAGCCCCGAGAGCCTCGAGGCGCAGGGCGACGCCGCGGCCGACTACATCGAGGTGCTTCTCGATATCTGCGACCTGGATGGTGACATCGACATCGATGTGCAGAACGGCCGTCCTTATGTCTCCGTCTCGGCGGATGACCCGCAGGCGCTTCGTCTGCTGAATCGTGCTGACACGGTGAACGCGCTCCAGGAGCTGGCACGGCTGGCCGTGCAGTCGAAGACGGGGTCGTTCTCGCGTCTGATTCTCGACATCGGCGGTTCGCGGGATGCCCGCAAGAACGAGCTCGCTGTGCTGGTCGACCGGGCGATCGCCCGCATCGAGGAGGGTGCCGCCCAGGCCGCTCTGCCGCCGATGTCGTCGTACGAACGCAAGATCGTGCACGACATCGTGGCGGATCGCGGGTTCTCGTCGCACTCGGTGGGCGAGGCGGCGGACCGTCACACCGTCGTCACGCGCGCCTAGTTCGACCCTGGTTTCACGTGAAACATGACGACCATCGTCGAACCTGAGCCGCGGGCGGCGGCGGAAGTCTTCGGCCCACGCATCGAGTTGGCACGCGCCTTCACCGACGCGCTGGTACGCGAGGGCGAGGAGCGCGGGCTGATCGGTCCCCTGGAGCCGCCGCGGCTGTGGACACGCCACATCATCAACTGCGCCCTCGTGGCTCCGGTGCTCGTTCCGGGAACCGTCGGCGATATCGGCAGCGGTGCAGGGCTACCGGGCCTCGTACTCGCGATCGCGCGACCGGACGTGAGATTTGTATTGATAGAGCCGATGGAGCGCCGTGTGGCATGGCTTCTGGAGCAGGTGGATGCACTCGGGTTGGACAACGTCGAGGTC
>JBQCJQ010000465.1:0-4513 GCA_051952615.1 Humibacter sp. | reverse complement strand
GAACACGGCCACCGGAGTGCCCTGCAGCCTGTCGAGCAGTCGCTGCACGCTGGGAGCGATCCGCGACGAGATGACTCCGCTCCCCGGCGCCGCGAGCCCTGCGAGGTGGAACAGGAGTTCGCGCTCGGTGTCGGAGAGTCGTAGCCCGCGCGCCAGCGACTCAACGACCTGCGACGACGGCGACGTTGCGCGCCCCTGCTCGAGCCGGGTCAGGTAGTCGACGGAGATGCCGGCGAGCCCCGAGAGCTCCTCACGCCTCAGACCGGGCGCCCGACGACGACCGGAGGCGGGGATCCCCACCGTCTCGGGACCGACCCGCTCGCGCCATCGCCGCACCGCCGGTCCGAACTCGCTGTTCTCCACGGTTCCAGTCTGCGCGGATGTCGCAGCCGTGTCCTGGTAACGACAGTCCTACGAAAACCGGACGACTGCCTGCGATCGCAGCCTCGACCGATGCTCGAGACATGACAACAACACTCATCACCGGGGCCAACAAAGGCCTCGGCAAAGAAACCGCGCGCCAGCTCATCGCCGCGGGCCACACCGTCTACGTCGGCTCCCGCGACGAAGGTCGCGGCCGAGCGGCAGCCGACGAGCTCGGCGCACGTTTCGTGCAGCTCGACGTGACCGACGATGCTTCGGTCGCGGCGGCCCTCGCTCTCATCGAGGCGGAAGGCGGACTCGATGTGCTCGTCAACAACGCGGGCATCGGGCTGGTCGCACGGAGCGGGCCGGAGGCGCTCGAGGTCTTCGACACGAACGCCGTCGGCATCGTGCGCGTCACGGAGGCGGCACTCCCCCTCCTTCGCAAGTCGGAGAACCCCGTCGTGGTGAACATCTCCAGCGCACTCGGCTCGTTCTGGGCGGTGACGAACCCCGAGCGTCCCGCGTTCAACTACCCCTCGATCGTCTATGGCGCGAGCAAGGCGGCCGTCTCGATGCTCACGCTGCAGTACGCGAAGGCCATCCCCGAGGTGAAGTTCAACGCCGTCGAGCCGGGGATCACCGCGACCGAACTGGGTGGCACCGCGCACCCCGGCCGGCCCGTGGAGATCAGCGCGGAGGTCGTCGTGCGCTGGGCGACGATCGGACCGGACGGCCCCACCGGCACCTATCAGGAGGACGCGGGCGAGCTCGGCTGGTGATCGGTCGGTGAGTCGCGGCAGCATGTCGGTGGCCGCTGGCATGCTGCCGCCATGGCGATCATCTTCAACACGGCCACGACGGTGAACGGCTACCTGGCCGATCCGGAGAACTCGCTTCAGTGGCTGTTCGACGTCGGCGGCGAGGAGCCGCCCATGGACGACTTCCTCGACTCCATCGGGTCGCTCGTGATGGGGTCGACCACCTATGAGTGGGTGCTCGATCACGAGAGCCTGCTCGCCGAGCCGGAGAAGTGGCAGAGCTTCTTCGGTTCGCGCCCGACGTTCGTCTTCTCGACACGTGAGCTGCCGATCCCTCGCGGGGCGGACGTGCGGGTGGTGAGCGGCCCCGTGCAGGCTCAGCTGCCGGCCATCCGTGACGCTGCCGGAGAGAAACACGTCTGGGTCGAGGGCGGCGGCGACCTCGTCGGTCAGTTCCTGGATGTCGGGGCTTTGGATCGCATCGTGCTCTCGGTCGCCCCCGTCTTCCTCGCCGCGGGGGCTCCCCTGCTGCCGCGAACGGTGCTCAGCGACCGGCTGCGCCTGGAGTCCGTCGAGCAGGTCGGGCGGTTCGCCGTGCTCACCTACGACGTGGTGCCCGTCGGGCATCCCGAGTCGGCGTGACCGTCGGGGGAATCGACTATCGCCCTCTCAGGTGCTCGATCAGGATGTCGAGCATCGACTCCAGCTGTACGGCCTCACCGGTCACACGAAGCACGTTGACCCCGCCCTGGATGCCGACGACGAAGGCCGCTGCCATCCGCTCGGCGTCGAGGTCCCTCCGTATCTCGCCCTGCTTCTGCATCGAGAGGATGCCGCGTTCGATGGACGACTGCCACTTCCGCAGCAGCGTGGTCACGACCTCGGCGGAACCCGGCACCGTGCCGACCTGGTTCAGCAGCGAGCCGAGCGGGCACTGCCTGCCCTGCAGCCGGTAACGCTCGACCAATGCGCCTCGCCAGTCATCCCATGCCCGCCAGCTGTCGAGCCGGCCGAGGTAGGGCTGCTGGTCCTCCAGCACGCGATCCGCCTCGAACCGCGCCACCTCGAGCAGCAGATCCTCCTTGCCGCCGGGAAAGTAGTGGAAGAGCTGTCCCTTGCTCGTGCGGGTCACCGCTCGCACGTCGTCGAGTGTCATCTCTCCCGGCTCATCGCTCCTGAGGTACTCCGCCGCGCCCTCGATGATGCGCTGTCTGGTGGCGTTCCCCTTTGCGGTGAAGGTCATCGAGCCAGCGTAATCCAGGTTTGGACTTGCCGGTCCAAACCAGGATTCCTACCGTCGACGGCATGACACAACGCTTGAACGGCAAGACGGCTCTCATCACAGGCTCCACGAGCAACATCGGACGCTCGATCGCCCAGCGGTTCGCGGCGGAAGGTGCGCGAGTCGTCGTATCGGGGAGGGATCGCGCCCGCGGCGAGGCTGTGGTCGCAGGCATCCTGTCGGCGGGAGGCCGTGCGGATTTCGTGGCCGCCGACCTCGACGGAAGCGCCGACGCCAGCGCCAGGCTCGCTCAGGAGGCGCTCTCGGTGCTCGACGGCCGCCTGGACATCCTGGTGAACAACGCCGGGATCTACCCCGCGGCGCACACCCTCACCACCGACGGCGCTACGTTCGACCACGTCTACGGCGTCAACGTGAAGGCACCGTTCTTCCTCGTCCAGTCGCTCGTGCCCGTCATGACGAGCACCGGGGGCGGCACGATCATCAACCTGGGCAGTTGGGTGGCACGTCTCGGGGTGGCGTCCGGCCCGCTCTATGCGTCGACGAAGGGCGCGATGGAGACCCTCACGAGGGCGTGGTCGGCGGAGTTCGCACCGAACGGGATCAGGGTGAACGCGATCTCGCCCGGCGTCATCCGCGCGCCCGAGGCGGGCGTCGAGTCCGGCCGTGCCGCAGGCCGCATGATGACGGGAACGCCGGCCGGAGGCGTCGGTCATCCCGACGCGGTCGCGGCGGCAGCGGTGTACCTGGCGTCGGACGACGCCCAGTTCGTCCACGGCACCGTCATCGACGTCGACGGTGGGCGCACCGGTGTCGCCGTGATCGCGGCGCCGTGAGACATGTGGCGACGTAACTCTTCTGCGCTTCTGAGCGCCGCTGGGTAGGCTCGCCTGCGACATGGAGATGAACGCGGCGATGGGCACTGGCACGGGAAACACGACGACCGGCATGACGACCGGGCGAACGCCGGTGCTCATCTCCGACTCGTATTTCGAGCGTCTGCGGCAGGACTTTCCGCTGCTCGATGAGTCCGTGAACGGTCATCCGCTCGTCTATCTCGACTCGGGCGCCACCGCCCAGCGTCCCATCACGGTGCTCGAGGCCGAGACCGACTTCCTGCTCACCAAGAACGCCGCAGTGCACCGCGGCGCCCACACTCTCGCCGCCGAGGCGACGGAGCTGTTCGAGGATGCCAGGGCTGCCGTCGCCGCCTTCATCGGGGCTCAGCCCGACGAGGTGGTCTGGACCTCGGGCGCCACCGAGGCACTGAACCTCGTCGCCTACGCCATCTCGAACGCGAGCCTCGGCCGCGGCGGCTCGGCGTCGGAACGCTTCCGCCTCTCCCCCGGTGACGAGATCGTCGTGACCGAGATGGAACACCACGCCAACCTCATTCCGTGGCAGGAGCTCGCCGCCCGCACCGGTGCGACTCTGCGCGTCATCGGACTGACGGATGACGGCCACCTGCGCCTCGACCAGGCGGAGGAGCTGATCGGCGAGCGCACCAAGCTGGTGTGCTTCACCCACGTCTCGAACGTGCTCGGCACGGTGAACCCCGTCTCGCATCTCACGCGGCTCGCCCACGAGGCGGGAGCGCTCGTCGTGCTCGACGCCTGCCAGTCCGTGCCGCACATGCCCGTCGACGTCGTCGCCCTCGGTGTGGACTTCGCCGCGTTCTCCGGCCACAAGATGCTCGGCCCGAACGGCATCGGGGTGCTCTACGGGCGCTCCGAGCTGCTGAACGCGCTGCCTCCTTTCCTCACCGGCGGCTCGATGATCACGACCGTCACGCTCGAGGGCGCCGAGTACCTGCCGTCGCCCCAGCGCTTCGAGGCCGGCACGCAGCAGGTCTCCCAGGCGATCGCGCTCGCCGAGGCGGTGCGCTACCTGCGCGACGTGGGCGTCGCGCGCATCCACGAGCACGAGCAGCACCTCGCCGGCCACCTGCTGCGCAGGCTCGACGAGCTGCCCGGCGTGCACATTCTCGGGCCGAAGCGCGCCGACGAGCGCTCGGGGCTTGCCAGCTTCACGGTCGACGGTGTTCACGCCCACGACGTCGGCCAGTATCTGGATGACGTCGGAATCGCCGTGCGCGTCGGACATCACTGCGCGCAGCCGCTGCACCGCAGGTTCGGCGTCACCGCCA
>JBQCJQ010000464.1:0-4830 GCA_051952615.1 Humibacter sp. | reverse complement strand
GGAGGGCGATCAGCGTGCCGTTGCGCGAGTGCAGGTCGGTGACGACCACGGTGCCGCCTTCGACGGTGAGCTGCACGTGGTTGCGCGAGATGTCGTGCTCCACGCTGTCGACCGTCACGAGGCGGGGGACCCGTCCGCCGCCCATCTTGCTCACGCTCGGCGCACGGCCGACGACCACCATGCCGTCGATCGGCTCGACGCCCCCGTTCGGCAGCTGCAGCACGAAGCCGGGCTCGTCGGGCACGGTCGGTACGGCGGGAGCTGCGGGCGTTGCGGAGACGGGATGCCCGGGCGCCGGGCTCTGAGCGTGAGCCCCAGTCGACTCGCGAAGCACCCGCAGGTCGCCGCTCATCACGGTGAGCCCGTCGTGGTCGCCCAGTGCCGTGCTGCCCTGTGACATGCCGCCTTGGGCCGTGCCGCTCGGCGCCGCACCGCCGAAGGCAGTCGCGCCGAACGCTGTGCCGCTCAGGGCGTCCGCGCCCGGCTCCTCTGCGTCCTCCGGTGGGCGGGCGGCCGCGTCCTCGACACTGCGCATCATGGTCGCGCCGAAGAGGTGGTCGTACCCGGTGGTCTCGTGCGGCGCGTCGTGCACTGTGGCGTCATGCGGTGCGTCGTGCACCGTTGTGTCGTGCACTGTGGCGTCGTGCACTGTGGTGTCATGGCTCGTCGCGCGGGCGGGCTCCTGGGCATCCGCGCCCGCGACCGTGAACTCGAGATCGGCGATGGTGCGATCGAGGTCGACGTCCGCGGTCGGGATCGCGGTCGGGATCGCGGCCGCCACCTCGGCGAATCCGTTCACGAGCGACCCGAAGGTCAGAGCGCTCACCCACGCCGTGCCGACGACCAAGGGGAGAGCCGGACCCGGGACGGGCTGCGACGGCAAGCACTCGATGCGGAACCCCGTCATGCCGGCGACCGGTCGCTCGACCCAGGTGGAGACGCCGCGCGCCGTGATGTCCTCGCTGCCGTGTCCGGTCTCGACGGCCACACCGGCACCGCCGCGCACGATGAAGCGCGAATCGCCGCCGTCCCATTCCGCGAGCACGAAGCCGGGAGCGTTGGTCAGGCCGCCCTTGGCGAGCTCATCGATGACGAGGCGCATGCCGTCCTCGTGGCACAGTGCCGCCCACAGCCTGGCGGCGAAGCCGTCGTCGCCTGCGGTGCGATGCACGACCGCGAGTCGTCCAGGGACCACGGCGGCCAGCCAACCTCCGGGGGCCGTATGTTCCACTGTGAGCACGTTGGTCATCCTTCGTTCTTCGCTTCGATCGGTGACGGGCCTGCGGTTGCCTCCGCACGCGTCACGATCGTGGGCGGGTGTCTTCCAGGTATTGCTGGTGGCCAGGTCGTTCTACCGTATCCCGCTCGGCCTCGTCGGGCTCGGGCCACGACGAGACGACGACGGCGGACACGTTGTCGCGACCTCCCGCGGCGATCGCTGCATCGGCGAGCACTCCGGCCAGCCGTTCGTCGTGCGGGTTCTCGCGCAGGATGTCGGCGATACGGTCATCCGACAGCTCTTTGCTCAGACCGTCCGAGCAGATCAAGAAGGTCTGCTCGCCGCCCGCCGGGAGCATCCAGACGTCGACATCGACGTCGTCAGCAGCACCGAGCGCCCTGGTGATGACGTTGCGTTCGGGATGCCCGTCCGCTTCGGCTGCGCTGATCACACCGGCATCCACCAGCTCCTGCACCGCCGAATGGTCGACGCTCAGCTGCGTCAGCCGTGCGCCGTCCCAGCTGTACACCCGCGAGTCGCCGATGTTGAGGATCATCCAGTAGCGGGCGCCGCCCTCGCTTCCGTCGACGGCGACGACGCCGGCGAGGGTGGTTCCTGCGACGGCGACACCGGAGGCATCCGCCGTCGAGAGGGCACGTACGGCCTCGTTCGCCGAGGCGACCGCGTCGAGCACGTCGTTCGGCGTCACCGAAGCGCCCTCTGGGATGCGCTCCTCCATCACGCGCACGGCCGCACTGCTGGCGAGGTCACCGCGAGCGTGTCCGCCCATGCCGTCGGCCACGACGAAGACGGGATCGCGCGCGAGCACCGCGTCCTCGTTGACCGCGCGAACGGCACCGACGTCAGTGCGAGCGCTCACCGCCAGCGTCAGGTTCACCGACCGCGTTCTCCCTGCTCGAGTCCTGCTCATCCCGATGACGAACGGCACGTCTGTCTACCCACATCTTGGCCAGACTTGCCATGGTAGCCACAAGCATGGCCGCAAGAATGAATCCGAGCGACTGCCAGGTGCCGATTTCGGGCGCCCACTCTACCGGATGACCGCCGTTGATGAACGGGAGCTCGTTGGTGTGCAGGGCGTGAAGGATGAGCTTCACGCCGATGAAGATCAGGATCGCGACGACCCCGTACTTGAGGTACTCGAGCTGCTTCAGCAGGTGTCCGAGCAGGAAGTACAGTTGCCTCAGGCCCATCAGGGCGAAGACATTCGCCGCGAACACGATGAACGGGCTCGTCGTGATGCCGAAGATGGCCGGGATCGAGTCGAGCGCGAACAGCAGATCGGTCGTTCCGAGTGCGAGGAACACCAGGAGCATCGGCGTGAAGAAGCGCTTGCCGTCGATGCGGATCGTCAGCTTCGAGCCGTTGAACTCGTCGTGCACGTTGAGGTGGCGACGCGCGAACCGCAGGAAGAACGAGTCCTTCGTCCCCTCGGAGTCGTCGGAACCGGGCAAGGCCTGCTGCACCCCGGTGTAGAGCAGGAAGACGCCGAACAGGTAGAACACCCACGTGAAGTTCTCGATCAGCCCCGCGCCGATCACGATGAAGATGCCGCGCAGGATGAGCGCGATGACGATTCCCGCCATCAGCGCCTCCTGCTGATACTTCGGCGGGACGGCGAACCGCGCCAGGATGACGACGAAGACGAACAGATTGTCGATGCTCAGGCTGTATTCGGTGAGCCAGCCGGCAAGGAACTGGCCCGCATAGTCGGCGTCACCCATCACGAACATGAGATAGGCGAAGACCAGCGCGAGCAGTGCGTAGCCGACGACGAAGAGTGTCGACTCGAGCGGCTTCGGCACGTGAGGTCGCTTGACGGCGAGCACGAGGTCGGCGGCGATCAGCAGCGAGAGCACGACGATCGAGCCGATCTCGAACCAGAGCGGGAGTGCGAGGTGCATCAAGGGTCTTCCGGGTCTCGTCACCAGGCGGATACGCCATGGCGACGAGAGTCTCTCCCGCGTTCTCACGCCGTACGACCGGAGCCTCAGGGCTCGTGATGACGATCGTTTCGAGCACCGCGTGATGCGGCACCTGGGATACTCCCCCTCGCACTCGTCAGTCTACGGTGTCTGGCGCTCCCACCCTCAATCGCAACTGGACCCAGTTGCCAAACTCTCGCAGGGCTCCGGTGCGCTCGCCCGACCACGACTTTGACAACACGGCCTAGCGTTGGCAGCGTATGGGCTGGTTCGACGCGGGCGACTACGAACTGGCGCGACAGGTTCTCGAACGAGGCGTCGCGGCGGTGTTCTTCATCGCGTTCTGCTCGACGATCGCGCAGTTTCCTGTGCTGCTCGGGGAACGCGGGCTGGAGCCGACGCCGTCGTTCGTCCGGAGGATGGGCGACCTGCTCTCGCCGACCCTGTTCCGGCGTCGTTACTCCGACCGGCTGCTGATCACGGTCGCCGCCATTGGTGCGGTGATCTCTGCCTCCCTCGTTGCCGGATTGCCGCAGCTCGCACCCTCGTGGGCACCCATGATCGCGTTCCTGCTCTGCTGGCTCGCCTACCTGTCGATCGTCGACGTCGGGCAGACCTTCTACGCGTTCGGCTGGGAGAGCCTGCTGCTCGAATCGGGATTCGTCGTGGCCTTCCTCGGCTCGAACGACCAGACACCGCCGATCATCATCATCGTGTTCGTGCGCTGGCTGGTGTTCCGGCTGGAGTTCGGTGCAGGGATGATCAAGATGCGCGGCGACCGGTCGTGGCGCGATCTCACGGCGCTCTACTACCACCACGAGACGCAGCCGATGCCGGGCCCGCTCAGCTGGTACTTCCACCATCTGCCCCGCTGGATTCACCGGGTCGAGGTGTTGGGCAATCACTTCGCCCAGCTCGTCGTGCCGTTCTTCCTGTTCGCGCCGCAGCCCGTCGCGAGCGTCGCGGCGGCATTCGTCATCCTCACGCAGCTCTGGCTGGTGGCGTCCGGCAACTTCGCGTGGCTGAACGTGCTCACGATCATCCTGGCGTTCTCCGCGATCTCCGACCCTGTCGCGCACGCGGTCATCCCGGCGATGCCCGCGCACACCGACCACACCGTCACGCCGCTCTGGTTCTTCGTCGTCGTCATCGTGGTCGGACTGCTCCTGCTCGGATTGAGCTGGCGGCCGCTGCGCAACCTGTTCGCACGCCGCCAGTTGATGAACGCGAGCTTCAACCGCTGGCACCTGGTGAACGCGTACGGAGCGTTCGGGTCGGTGACGAAGGAGCGGTTCGAGGTCATCATCGAGGCGACCGACTCGCATGATGCTGCGAGCGCCGTGTGGCGCGAGTACGACTTCAAGGGCAAGCCCGGCGATCCCGCACGCATGCCCCGTCAATTCGCGCCGTACCATCTGCGCCTGGACTGGCTGATGTGGTTCCTCGCACTGGGCTCGCACGGCGAGGGCTGGTTCTCTCCCTTGCTGCAGAAACTGCTGGAGGCCGATCCGGCGACGTTGAGGATGCTCCGCAGCGCGCCGTTCGGCGCTGAGCGTCCCGCGATGGTGAGGGCGTCGCTGTACCTATATCGCTTCTCGACGCGGGAGGAACGACGATCGCAGCACGTCGGGTGGGTTCGACGCCGGGTCGGCGTGCGCGTGCCTC
>JBQCJQ010000463.1:0-10396 GCA_051952615.1 Humibacter sp. | reverse complement strand
GTGTGGTTGGACCACTGACTCCACGACCCCGGATACAGCGCGGGTTCATACCCGGCGATCGTCAGTGCGACGAGGTTGTGGGCGGCGGTGACGCCCGAGCCGCAGTAGCTCGCGACTGGCTCGCCGTCGGTTACTCCGATCTCGGCGAAGCGGGCTCGCAGCACCTCAGGTGTCAGGAATCGCCCGTCAGCGTCGACGTTGGCGGTCGCTGGCGCGTTCACTGCGCCCGGGATGTGTCCCGCGCGCGGGTCGATGGGCTCGGTGTCGCCGCGGTAGCGCTCTGGTGCGCGCGCGTCCAGCAGCGTGCCGGTCTCGGGGAAGGTCGCGGCGTCGTCGATCGTCAGCACCGGAAGTGCCCCGTAGTGGAGCACGACGTTTCCGTGTTCGGGCACCACGTCGCCGTCCTCCGTCGGCAATCCTGCGGAGGTCCACGCGCGCAGCGACCCGTCCAGCAACCGCACGTCGGCCACGCCCGCATAGCGCAGCAACCACCAGGCTCGCGCCGACGACAGGTTCTTCAGGTCGTCGTAGACGACGACGCGGTCACCGTCGTTCAGGCCCCACTGGCGGGCGGACGTCTGCAAGTCTTCGACGGCTGGCAGCGGATGCCGACCGTCCCGCGGGTCGCCGTGCCGGGCAAGCTGGTGGTCCAGATCGACATATACCGCGCCGGGAATGTGCGCCGCGAGGTACTCGGGGCGCCCGTCCGGGCGGTCCAGCCGCCATCGCACATCGAGAACGCGGGGCGGGGTGGCACTCGCCAGCTCGTCGGCGAGTTCGTGTGCGGTGATGAGGAGTGACATGACTTCCTTTCGGTGCGGGTGCGGCCGTCGTGCGACGTGCCAACGCCCTTAGACGGCGTGCAGGTGCCGCTTGGCGGAGAAGAACCGGGTCAGCGCCGCAAGAGCAGACTCTTCCACGTCGGCGTCGACCCCGCGTCGAGAGAGCAAGTGCACGAATATACGGCCGAGATCGGGCAGATCGTGTCGCACGACGAGTCCGGCGGGTGTACGGCCCGCGGTCGGAAGCACCGCGACACCGAGACCGGCGCGTGCAGCGGCCGTCACACCCTCGAGGCTTCCGGACTCGGCCGTGATGTCGACACGCCTGCCCTCGGCTCCGAGCTCGTCAAGCGCTCGCCGCCGCATCCCGCACGGCTCGACATAAGCGACCAACGGCACGGGCTCGTCATCGACAGGCGGCCGCCAACCAGGAGCCGCGTACCAATTGAGGGGCAGCGATCCAACCTCGATCCCTGCGGCGGCGCTGTCCACCTCGAGCACGATAGCGAGATCGATCGTGCCCTTCCCGATCGCGTCGATCATCTGGGTGGAACGATCGATGCGGAACTGCACCGGACGATCCGGGTACACGTTCCGGAGCTCACCCAGCATCTCGGGCAGGATCTGCTCGGCGGCCGTCTCGGCCGACCCGAGCACGATCGTGTCATCGGCCGCCGCGTCCAGGCGGCTCACGGCGTCGTCGTGCACGGCGAGGATGCGCCTGGCCTCGATGAGCAGAGCGTCTCCCGTCGCTGTGAACCGGGCGCGCCGGCCCTCGAGGCGAACGAGCGGATGTCCGAGCCGACGTTCCAGTAGCCGCACATGCTGACTCACCGTCGACTGGCTCAGATGCAGAGCCGTCGCGGCGCGACCGAATCCACCGCAGTCCGCGATGGCCACGAACGTGCGCAGGAGCACGATGTCGAGAGTGTTGGCCACGACGCGACGATAACCGCAGGGTGCGTCCCGGCACGCGTCGGGGTCGAACTGTGTCCTCGAGTGACGGTGTGTGACATCCCATCGCTCCGGCAGATGATCATCCATCACCAAGCCGGTTCAAGCGCGCGTCCAGACAGCATCCGCCCTCGTCTTCTCGCTCTCCGACCAGAGATCGTTTCAGCGCCGTAACAGGTCGGCAACGAGTTGTCGAGAGTGTTGCCGCACACCCATCAGCGCAACGACTGGAGAATGATGCGCCGCAACCGCTCAATAGTCATAGGGGCTTCGATCGCCGCAGCATCCGCGATCGTGATGGTCTGTGGGATTCCCCCGGCCACCGCGGCCGCACCCGTCGGCTCCGGACCTCTTGTGTTGCCTCCGCAATACACCGCTGGCGACATCACCGGTGATGGCAAGATCGACACCCACGACCTCGAGAAACTCGAGCGGAATCTGGGCAAGAAGGTCGGCAGCCCCGGCTGGCCCGCGGTTGCCGCCGCCGACCTGGACGGCGACGGCGTGCTCACCGTCGCCGATCTGGCCGACATGTCGCAGGAGATCATCTACGACGACGGCACCTTCAAGCTGGTCGAAGCGGACGCGCTGCAGATGCAGGCCGCCATGAACGCCGGCGTCATCACGTCGGTACAGCTCACGAAGGCGTACCTGGACCGAATCGCCGCCTACGACCGCACGGTACAGCCCGGCGCGACGCAGCCGCTGAACGCGATCATCACGACCGCGCCCGACGCGCTGGCGCAGGCGGCGGCCAGCGACGCCGCACGTGCAATCAACCACGGTCCGCGCAGCCTGCTCGATGGAATCCCGATCGTTCTCAAGGACAACTACGACACGAAGGACATGCCGACGACGGCAGGATGTTCCTGCTGGACTGCGAACCAGACCAGTGACGACTCGTTCATGGTCCAAGGCCTGCGCGGCGCTCACGCAATCGTGCTCGCGAAGGCCAGCATGGACGAGTTCGCGATCAATACGTCCTCGACCTTCAGCACGGGGTCCGCGCCGGGGTCCGCGCTGAATGTCTACAGCCCCTACCGGCCGGACGGCACGAGCAGCACATCCGGAGGCTCATCGGGTGGCACCGGCGCCTCGGTCGCGGCGAACCTGGCCGCGCTCGGCTTCGGTACCGACACCGGCGGCTCTATCCGTGTTCCGTCTTCCTACAACCAGCTGGTCGGCCTGCGTCCGACCGTTGGTCTGACCAGCCGTTCCGGCATCGTCCCGCTGGCGCTGAGTCAGGACAGCGGCGGCCCGCTCGCGCGCACGGTCAGCGACATCGCGATCGCTCTGGACGCGGTTGCCGGGTCAGACCCCAACGACCCGGCAACGGCGCAGGCATCCGCGCACAAGCCGGCGACCTATACGGCCTATCTGAACAAGAACGGCCTGCAGGGCAAGCGGATCGGTTACGACCCGTCCATGGTCGGCACCAACGCGACAGTCAAGCGACTGTTCACGCAGACGGTCTCTGACCTCGAGGCGCAGGGCGCGACCGTCGAGCCGATCACGATCCCGAATCTCAGCACGATCCTCGGTGAGGCCAGCGGCAGCACGAACGAGTTCAACCACGATCTCAACACGTACATCGCCCAGCACCTCAACCCGGCGGTGCCGTACCGATCGTTGACTCAGATCGCCAACTCCGGCGGCTACTTCGACCCGGGACGTGGAGCGCCGAACGGCACGTACGCCACCCGCGGCGCGGTCACCGAGGCCACCTACCAGAGCTGGATCGCGTCGCACGAGGCGAACATCGCGAACTTCCGCGCGACCGTCACCGACACGATGAACACCGACTCGCTTGACGCGGTGATCTACCCGACCGCAGCGCCCTACGGCAGTGTCGGCAGCAACCTGCGACTCAGCCCGAACACCGGGCTGCCGGCACTCACCATCCCGATGGGCCAAGCAGAGGGCAGCGAAACCTACGCCGGCACAGGTGGGGCGAACGTCGAATTCCTGGGCCGCGCGTACGCTGAGCCGACGCTGATCTCGCTCGGCTACTCGTACGAACAGGCGACCGAGCACCGCACATCGCCGGCGCTCTATCCGGCACTGCCGGGTGACGTGTTCACTGGACCCGGCGCGGACAACGACCCGGCCGGCAACGGTTCGGTCACGGTGACGCCGTCGGCGGCAACCGTGACGAAGGGCCAGCAGTTCACCGTGACGGTCTCGCAGGACGCCGCCGACCTGTTCGCGTACGACCTGTCGGTCGGCTACAACGCGGGGGCGTTCAACCTCATCAGCGCGGACGTGCCGGGACGCGGCGTCAGCGACACCGAGAGCGGTAACGGAACGGTGACGGCGATCAACACCAAGATCGGCACCTCGCCCGGCTCGGAGGGTGCGACACCACTCGTCGTGCTGACCTTCAAGGCGAGCAAGGCCGGATCCACCGCCGGCATCGGCGTGACAGGCCTGGACACCGTCGACTCGAAGGGCAAGGTCGCGTCGACATCGTGACCATGATCTGAGCGAGGGGCCGACCGGACTTGTCGGGTCGGCCCCTTCGTCATGGTCCGAGTAGGGGCCCTGGCGGTGGTTGTCAAGGCGCAGCGCACTCGGCATTCTGAACCTAACGTGGGGCGAATGAAGCAGCTGGTTGTAGCGGGTGCTGGGTTCTTGCTAGGTGATGACGCGGCCGACACGGTGGTGGACTACGCCACGGTGCTCACCAGGCTGTCGAGTGCGGACGCCATCGAGCTCCGGGCACGCACCGTGGATGGTCGTGACACGACGGTCTACTTCGTCTTGAATTCGGCGACCTCCGTGCTCGCGCTGAGCGTGGCGGACGATGGCTCAGAACCCGACAACCGGGCTCCGGTCAGCTACATGCGTCAAGCGATCGAACGCATCGACCCCAGCACGGAGTCGTATCTCTGGGGGCCGGAGTCCGCGGACGAGTAAGCGCAGCGGGATGGCTGTGCCAAGGCGTTGACGCTCGCCGGACGGTGAGCTAGACCGAACGCCATGGGAAGACTGAACAGAACAGCTCGTCGTCTGACCACGGCCATCGAAGGCACCGATGCGCTTGACAGCATCGGTGAGCCTCTTTCGGCACTCGTGAAGAAGGCGACTCGGCCGAGACAGGTGAAGAACCTGCTCTCCGGAACCTGGCTCGGTCACGCGTTGCATCCGTTGCTGACCGACGTGCCGATCGGATTCTGGACCGCTGCCACCGTGTTGGATCTCACCGCAGGCGAGCGAGGTGCGCCGGCGGCGCGGCGGATGGTGGGCTTCGGCATCCTCGGTTCCGCACCGGCGGCGATCGCCGGCGCATCAGACTGGTCGGACACGCATGGTGCCACGAACCGCGTCGGACTCGTGCACGCGTTGCTCAACGGAGGCGCGTCGCTGTTGCAGATCGCATCGTGGCTGAGTCGCGCCCGGGGGCATCGGAGTGCGGGCGTGCGCCTGAGCCTGCTCGCGCTGGGGCTGACGACGGCATCCGCCTACCTCGGCGGTCATCTGTCGCTGGTTCGAGGCGTCGGCGTCAATCACACGGCCTTCCAAGCCGCTGATTCGAGCTGGATCGACGTGGCCGACGCGGATGAGCTGACGGATGGCGTGCCGCTGCGTGTTCTCGCCGACGGCGTTCCGGTCATGCTCGTCAGGAATCGCGGCGCGATCCGAGCGCTGTCCGCCACCTGCACGCACTCGGGAGGCCCGCTCGACGAAGGAACACTCGTGGACGGATGCGTGAAGTGCCCATGGCACGGCAGCGAGTTCCGGCTCGACGACGGCGCGGTTCAGCGGGGTCCGGCATCCGTCCCGGAGCCCTCGTGGGAGGTGCAGGTCAGCGCAGGACGTGTCGCCGTGCGCTCCCTGGCAGACTGATACAACTACGCGCGCGCGGCAGGGCGCGCATCGCCGACCGACGGCCGACCCGGATCCTTCCGGTTCACGGGGCCGTCGAACAGCCGCACGACCTCCTCGACGGAGTGCCCCTTCGTCTCCGGCAGGAAGAAGTAGACGAAGACCACGCCGATGACGCACAGGATGGCGAAGATGATCATCACCCATCCCAGTCCGATCCCCACCTGCAGGATGGGGAAGACCAGCACCAGCGCGTAGTTCGCGAGCCAGTCCGCTGCGGCACCGATGCCCGAGGCGCGTCCGCGAACGGCCGTGGGGAAGACCTCGCCTTGGAGCAGCCATCCGGTTCCGCCAATGCCGATCGCGAAGCACGCGATGAACAGCGAGAACGCCACCATGATGACCACGAGCTGCGGCACGCCGCTCATGAACGATGCGCCGTACGCGCCGATGAGGAGGAACAGGGTCATCCCGGTGTACGCGCCGATGGCGAGTCGCCGACGCCCGATGCTGTCGATGAAGCGGAACGCGAAGTAGGTGGCGACGACGTTCACGACGGCAAGGATGCCCGCCGCATACACGCCGAAGACCTCGGACTGAACGGCCGACGTGCCCGGGTGCGCGAAGTACGGGGTGAGCAGGTGCGGGCCGTAGTAGAACGCCACGTTGATGCCGGTGATCTGCTGCAGAACGAAGAACACGCAGACGATGAGCAGCGCGCGTCGCACCGGCTTCGTCCACTGCGTCTGCCCGACCGTGCGCTCCTTCTCCTCGTGCACGGCAAGCGCCTCGGCGTGCACCTGCTCGGGCGTGACCTCCAGCCCGAGCGTGCCGAACGCCTTGACGGCCTTCTCCTCCTTGCCGCGTTCGAGGAGCCATCTGGGCGACTCGGGCATGCGGGCTCGCATGATGAGCGAGACGATCGCGGGGATGAACCCGATTCCGAGAAGGATGCGCCAGTCGACCGTGGATGCCGCCCCGGGTGCGATCAGCAGCACGACGACCGCGATCACGTATGCCGAGAGGATGCCGATGGTGATCATCCACTGCTGGATGATCGCGAGAGAACCGCGGCGGCGCTTCGGGGCGAACTCGGAGATGTAGGCGGTGGCGATGGCCGAGTCGGCGCCGATGGCGATCCCGATGATGAGTCGTCCGATGGTGAGCGTCACCGGTTCGAACGCGAAGGCCGAGATGAGCGAGCCGACCGCGAACAACCCGGAGTCGATGAGCAGGAGCGACTTGCGTCCGAATCTGTCGGTGAGCGGACCAGCAGCGAGTGCCCCCACGAACGAGCCGAGCGACGCGCCGGCGACGATGATGCCGATCGCCACGGGGCCGAGGGTGAACGGGAGGAAGACCAGGGCCGAGCCGATGTTCGACGAATCGAATCCGAACAGGAACCCACCGATGGTCGCCAGGACGGCCAAATAGATGTAGAACCGGCCGATGTCTCGTGTGTCGAGCGCCTCAAGGAGCCCGGGCTTCGTGCTCTCCATGAGGGGGACGCTACGCTCCTACCCCCCAAATCGGGGGTATTGCCGCCTCGTCTACGTCGCCCGGGCTGTGGTTTTAAAGTCAAATAATGCGAACGCGGACGCCCGGATTCGCATCATTTGACTTTCAAACGGAGGGTGGGGATGAGCGGGGCGGGGATGAGCGGGGTGGGGGAGGTGTCCATCCCTCCGCGGGCCAGGCGGGGTGCGTCTCGGGTGGCGCGGCGAAGATGCGGCTGTAGATGTCGTCGATGACGGTGTTCTTGTCGAGGTTGTAGGAGTCCGGGTTGTCGGCGGTCTCGACCGCGAGGCGCCGCTTCGCCGCGGCATACAGCTCGCGATCGTCGGTGTGGGCGCGCAGCCAGTCTCGGAACAGCAGGTGCCGCAGGGGCTCCGGCGAGCCGGCCTGGAACACGTGGAGGTTCACTCCGCCATCCGCGCGCACCAGCATGCGGTGCCCGTTCCACCACGGCTCGCGCAGCACGTGGCGGTACCCCGCTGCTTCTAATGCAGGCACGTACCCCGCCTCGTCCGCCGGGTCCGCGACCTGCACGTCGACGTCGATGATCGGCTTCGCCGGGAGTCCGGGTACCGACGTCGATCCGACGTGCTCGATGCGGATGATCGTGCCTCCGAGCGTGCCGACGATGACCTGTGCTGCGCGCGCGTACGCCGAAGGCCACGAGGGGTCGGGGTCGACGATGACGATCGGGTCGGTGCCGGGGGCGTTGTCACCGACCCAGCGGGCGAGTTGGTGGTCTTCGTCGCCGACGCGGCGCTCCACCAATTCGGGCGGGTAGGTATCGGGATGGGTCGGCACTCGTGAATCCTGTCACCGAACGGTGACGTCGATCGTGTGCCATCCCGTTGCGCCGGTCGGGGGCGGGGGCGCCACGACGGACGTCTGCGTCTGGCCATCCGCGTTCGTCGCGCGCACCTGGAGGGTGTGGTGACCACTGGTGGCATCCCACTCCAGCACCCACTGACGCCAGGTGTCGGCCGACACGGTATCGGCGAGGCGTGCTTGCTGCCACGGACCATTGTCGACGCGCACCTCGACGGCTCGGATGCCCGTGTGCTGGTCCCACGCCACCCCGGCGACGGCATAGCGCCCCGTCGCGATCGACGCGCCGTTCCGCGGGCGATCGATCCGGGACTCGGTCTTGATCGGACCCTTCGCCGCCCATCCCTTGTCGGTCCAGTACCCCATCGCCCTGTCGAACCGGGTCACCGTGAGCTCCGTGAGCCACTTGGTCGCCGAGACGTATCCGTAGAGTCCTGGCACGACCATCCTGACCGGGAAGCCGTGCTCGAGCGGCAGGGGCGAACCGTTCATGCCGACCGCGATGAGCGCGTCGGTGCCGATGTCGGTCAGCACATCGAGCGGGGTGCCTGCGGTGAAACCGTCGACACTGCGGGACAGCACCATGTCGGCGGATGACTCCGGCTTCACCCTGGCCAGCAGCTTGCGCACCGGGTACCCGAGCCAGGTGGCGTTCCCCACCAGGTTGCCGCCCACCTCATTGGAGACGCAGGCCAGCGTGATCGTGTGCTCCTCGAGAGGCAGCGCGAGCAACTGGGCGAAGGTGAGGGTGAGCGGTTCTCCGACCATGCCGTCGATCGTCAGCTTCCAGGTGTCCGGGTTGACCGCCGGAATCTGCAGTGCGGTGTCGATGCGGTAGAAGTCGGCGTTCGGTGTGACATACGGTGTGAGGCCGCTGAGCCGTAGGTCGCTGCCCTCAGGGATGGCGGGTGCCGGCTTCACCGGCTTGGGGAGTCGCACCAGCGCGCGGGCTGAGGTGACGGCGATGCTGCCGGCGTTGATGACGCGGGCGATCGTCCCGGCGACCACCGCGACCGCGCCGACGCCGATGCCGAGGGCGAGGAACGATCGTCGTGATGGAGCGGCGCTGCCCGGCACGCGCGACGGCTGCGAGTCGCGCATCCAGGTGCGCAACCGGTCGAGCAGTGTCACGAGCAGGTACACGCCGACCAGGGTGCCTGCCACGGTGGGGAGCAGCCACCAGTAGTTCGCATCGGCGCGCGTCATCACCGCGACGAGGGCGATCGCTCCGATCGCACCGAGAAGGATGGCACCGAACGGGCGCCTGAACAGCTCGAGGATGCCGGCCAGACCGGCCAGGACCACCACGACGAGTCCGAGGCAGACGAAGAGGACGATCTTGTCGCCGGTGCCGAAGAGCGAGATGACCAGGTCTTTGAACCAGGCGGGCGTGAGGTCGATCACCCACGAGCCGACCGCGAAAAGCGGAGAGGATGACGCGCCGACGAACGCCGCGGCGACCTCCGACACAGCCCATCCGGCAACCGCTGCGACGAGCCCGCACGCCGCCGCCGTGAGGTACAGGACGCGACCGCGTGGCGCGGGTGCAACGGTCGACATGAGCCACAGCTTAGGTCGGCGACCCGATGGAAGAGCCGTGGGCGAGAATGGGTGGATGACATCCGCAGAGGGCACGCACGTGAGCGTGCGCTACTTCGCCGCCGCTGCTGAGGCGGCCGGGTGCGAGGAGGAGACGCTCTCGATCGAGCCTCCGACCGTCGGCACGCTGCGCGACCTGCTGGCGGCGAGATACGGCGAGGCGATGACTCGGGTGCTGTCGTCCGGTTCCTTCCTCGTCGACGGTGTCGCCACGCGTGACGTGTCGCGGATCGTCGAGGCGCGCGTGGATGTGCTGCCTCCGTTCGCCGGCGGCTGAGAGGCCCGCGAACCATGCCCACGGGGCAGGATGGTGGGATGACCGCCTCCCCCGACGAAAGGCCGAACCTCACGCACGTGCGAGAGGACGGCACCGCCCACATGGTCGACGTGGGAGAGAAGCCCGTGACCGCTCGTCGCGCGAGTGCCGAAGCCACGCTGGTCACCCGGCCGGATGTCGTGGCGGCCGTCTTCGACGGGTCGCTTCCGAAGGGCGAGGCGGTCGGCACGGCCCGGATCGCCGGCATCATGGCCGCCAAGCAGACGTCGGCGCTCATCCCACTGTGCCATCCGCTCGCGCTGACGAACGTCGACGTCGAGCTGACGGCCGCCGGAGACCGGGTGCGGATCATCGCCTCCACGGCGACCACGGCGCAGACCGGCGTGGAGATGGAGGCGTTGACGGCGGCGAGCGTCGCGGCACTGACCCTGTACGACATGATCAAGGCCGTCGACCGGGACGCGGTCATCACCGACGTCCGTGTTGTGGAGAAGCACGGCGGTCGAAGCGGCGATTGGCGTCGTGACGCGCCGGCCGACGATGGCGACCGATGACCGACGTCGAGCGCCGTGCCGTCGTCATCGTGGCGTCGACCTCGGCGGCGGAGGGGACGGCGCAG
>JBQCJQ010000462.1:0-2422 GCA_051952615.1 Humibacter sp. | reverse complement strand
GAGCGCACGCCGGAGAGCGAGGCCGTGGCATCCGAGTCGGTCGGACTGGCGATGCTGATCGTGCTGCAGACCCTCACGCCGGACGAGCGGCTCGCGTTCGTGCTGCACGACACCTTCGCTGTGCCGTTCGACGAGATCGCCGACGTCCTCGGCTCCACTCCGGCCGCGGCACGGCAGCTCGCCAGCCGCGCGCGGGCCAAGGTGCGTACGGCGCCGACTCCCGATCCCGACCGGCGCAGGCAGCGCGCGGCCGTCGACGCGTTCTTCGCGGCGGCGCGGGAGGGCGACTTCGACGGGCTGCTGAAGGTGCTGCATCCCGATGTCGTGCTGCGCTCTGACGGTGGCGCGCTACGGGCATCCGCCACCGCCGTGCTGCGCGGACCGCAGGCCATCGCGAGCCAGGCGGTCATGTTCACGTCGCTGTCGCCCTACCGGCGCCCGGCGTGGATCAACGACGCAGCCGGGGTCGCGATCGTCGGGCCGCACGGTCCGATCTCGGTCATGGCGTTCACGGTCGTGGATGACCGGGTCGTCGAGATCCAGGTGATCGCCGACCCCGAGCGGCTGCCCGCCCTGCTGCCGGAGGATCTGCTCAGCTGACGCCGGCTCCGACATCCTGCATGCAGGTTTCGACCAGCCGACGTCCAGGCGCGCACATGAGAGACTGGACGGGCCCGGAATCGCGGGCGCATCCCCACCCTCAGGAGCACACTTCCAGCATGTGCGGCATCGTCGGCATCGTCTCGACCGAGGCGGTCAACCAACTGGTCTACGACAGCCTCCTTCTTCTGCAGCACCGTGGTCAGGACTCGACCGGAATCGCGACAGCCGAGGGCAGCACGTTCCACATCCACAAGGCGAAGGGCCAGGTGCGCGAGGCGTTCCGCACCAGGGACATGCGCTCGCTGCTCGGCACCATGGGCCTCGGGCACGCCAGGTACGCCACGCGAGGCGACGCGGCGAACGAGCAGGAGGCGCAGCCGTTCTACGTGAACGCGCCGTACGGCATCATCCTGGTGCACAACGGAAACCTCACGAACACGCGCGAGCTCGCCGACGAGCTGTTCCACATCGACCGCAGGCACGTGAACTCCACGAGCGACACCGAGATGCTGCTCAACGTGCTCGCCACCGAGCTGCAGGGGCAGATCTCCGGCCTCGAGTTCGACCCTGACCAGGTGTTCAAGGCCGTCTCGCAGGTGCACGAGCGCGTCGAGGGCGCGTACGCGGCGATCGCGATGATCGCCGGCCAGGGGCTGCTGGCGTTCCGCGATCCGTTCGGCATCCACCCGCTCATCCTCGGCCGCAAGCCTGCTGGACTGGTCGGCGACGAGTGGATCGTCGCGTCGGAGTCCGTGGTGCTCGAGGCTCTCGGCTACGAAGTCGTTCGGGACGTCGCACCGGGCGAAGCCGTCTTCATCACGCTGAGCGGTGAGCTCTACTCCAAGCAGTGCGCGAAGAACCCCGTGCTCGTGCCGTGCTCGTTCGAGTACGTCTACCTCGCACGTCCCGACTCCGTCATGAACGGCATCTCGGTGTACGAGGCACGCCTGCGGCTCGGCAACCGGCTCGCCGACACCATCGCCCGCTACGCGCCGACCGGCGACATCGACGTGGTGATGCCCATTCCGGACTCGTCGCGACCCGCGGCATCCCAGGTGGCCCAGAAGCTCGGCATCGAATACCGCGAGGGCTTCTACAAGAACCGCTACGTCGGCCGAACGTTCATCATGCCGGGGCAGGCGCAGCGCAAGAAAAGCGTCCGGCAGAAGCTGAACGCCATGTCGAGCGAGTTCCGCGGCAAGAACGTGCTCATCGTCGACGACTCGATCGTGCGCGGAACGACCTCGAAGGAGATCGTCGACATGGCGAGGGCGGCCGGCGCCAACAAGGTGACGTTCACCTCGGCGGCTCCCCCCGTGCGATTCCCGCACGTGTACGGCATCAACATGCCCAGCCGGGAGGAGCTCATCGCCGCGGGCCGCAGGATTCCCGAGATCGCGCTCGAGCTCGGCGCCGACAGCCTCATCTACCAAGAAGTGCGCGACATGAAGGATGCCATCCTCGACGGCCAGAGCCTGGTCACCGATCTGGAGATGAGCTGCTTCACCGGCGACTACGTCACCGGCACGGTCACCCCCGAGTACCTCGAGTGGGTAGAAAGAACACAGTTGTCCTAAGGTCGACGGGTGCGACGGCGTCCTTGGCGGCGGCTGGTCGCCTGGCTCATCGACTGGGCGTGCATCCTCGTGTGGGCGGGCATCGTCGCCGCCGTCGGCGTCCCGCTGTATCTCGCGGGCGTCACACGCGACGTCGACGACGTCACGCTCAACGTGATCGCTGCCGCCACGATCGTCGTTCCGGTGACTCTCGGGCTCGCCGCGCTGGAGTCGAGCGGATGGCAAGCCACACTCGGCAAGCG
>JBQCJQ010000461.1:0-6164 GCA_051952615.1 Humibacter sp. | reverse complement strand
GGCCTCGCACCGAGCACCTCCGGATCGGCGGCCGCGACGGCACCAAACTCATCGCAGGGGTGCAGGCCCAGGCCGAGCGTGTCACCGCAGCCGTCGGCGACGAAGCCTCTCCCGTCTTTGGCGTGCTGTGCTTCCTCGACGCGGACTGGCCCCTTATCGGTGGCTCGTTCACCGTCGACAGCATCCACGTGCTGTGGCCCCGGCTCCTCATCAAACGCGTGACCGAAGCCGCTCCGCAGAACATCAATGTCGACACCCTCCACTCCCGTCTCGCGAAGGCGTTCCCCGCCGCATGACGGACCGCGGTCAGGAATCAGATGCGGGCGCGCCCACCCTTCTCAAGGACGGAGCCGGGGCCGACGTCGCAGATCGGCGGCGACTGCTAGGTTCGATCGGTCCGGGGATCGAGAAGGCGTTGAGTTTCGGCACGCCACTCACGGGATGGGGAGACCATGCGGGTTGTCGGACAGCTGCTCGCGCCGGTCGGCGTGGTGTTCGCGGCAGCCTTCGTCCTGTCAGGGTGCGCAGCGCTGACGCCGACACTCGACCCGGTCGTGCCCGCGCCCACCCTGGCGGTCAACCCGGATTCGACCAGTGCCGCGTCGGAACAGATCACGTTCGTTTCGGTGGTCGATGGCGACACCATCGAGACCAGCGCCGGGACGGTCCGGATCATCGGAATCGACACGCCCGAACGCGGCGAGTGCGGTCACGATGAAGCCGCGGCCGCGATCGAGAGCCAACTCGCTCCCGGCGACACGGTGAAGCTGGAGTTGCCCGCGGGAGAGAACGACCAGGACCGGTACGGGCGGCTCATCCGCTACGTCACCACCCCCACTGGCGCCGACCTCGGCCTACTGCAGATACAAGGCGGCCACGCGGTGGCGCGCTACGACTCAAGCGACGGGTACCCTGCCCACCCGCGTGAGGCGGACTACCACGCCGCGCAGCTGGCCTCACTCAGCCCGGACGGATCCGTGATCACCATCACGTGCGAAGCGGCCGAGGCCGCGCCGCCGCCCGCTCCTACCGACCGGTGGTGGGAGCAGTACTCCTCCTGCACGAAGCTGAAGAAGAACACCATCGGGCACCCCACCGGACCCTTCAGCCGCAACGACCCGAGCCAGGCAGAGCCCTACGAGTGGTTCGCCAACCGAACCGGCAACAACGGCGATGGAGACGGCGACGGGCTCGCCTGCGAGTAGCCAAAAGCGGTCTCCGCTGGATCCCGGTACGTGCAGCGCCCGGTGAGGGAGCGATCGCGGGCATTGGTACCTGCTCCCAAGCGCAGATACCCGAGCGCGGACACTGATCTAGTCCCGCCGGTTCCGCTGGGTGGTGGCCATGCGGGTCGGCAGGGGCGGGAGCCCGAGGATGCGGGCGGTGTACCAGACGAGGTTGAAGAGGGCAATCACGCCGGTGGTGGTTGCCGCGATGATGGTGCCGGTGTCGGGAACGAGCAGCGCCCAGATCAGCCAGAGCACCTGGTTGATGACGGCGAGGATGAGGAACAGGACGGACACGCCGCCGACGTGGCGGTCGCGGACGAGGGCGACGCTCTGACCGGCGTTGGCGAGGACGGCGGGGATGATGGCGATCGCTCCGTACGCTCCGGAGCCGAAGAACTGGTCGATGAGGATCATGGCCGCGGCCAGCCCGAGCCCAGGCGCCAGCGTCCGCAGGAGGTTTCGGCTCAGCTGCCTCGACATCAGGTACAGGATCGGTACCGTCGACAGCAATGAAAGGGCACTCGCAACGATCTGCGGGGCTTGGCCGATGGCGATGCCGTGTGCGGTCCAGCCGAGGTTGACGGCGAGGAACGCCTGCCACGCGGGGAGGGAGAGCCCCTCCACGTTGCGGGTGCGCAGGAGTCGCACCAGCTGCGGAAGGCCGAGGACGACTGCCGTGACGGTTCCCGCCCACCCGAGGATCTCGGTGACCGTCATCGCCGTGGTCTCACATCGTCGCTGTCGTCATGTGTTCTTCTGGTCCCGCCACGCCAGCCAGTCCGACACGACAGAGAGATCGTAGTCCGGGCCCGACAGTCCGACGGTGAACAGCGTCGCACCCATCGAATGGAACTGGTCGGCGTCTGCAGTGGTCCGGTGAGCGATGGAGTCGAGAACTCCGACGGAGACTTCGATCTCCGACATGTCGCGGCCGACTGCGCGTGCGTGCTCGGCGAGCACGCCGAGCTTTCGTTCCATCGTGGGAAGGTCGCTGTAGCTGTGCCAGATGTCGGCATGGGTGGCGACGATGCGCAGCGTCTTCTTCTCGCCGGCTCCGCCGATGAGGATCGGGATCTTCCGGGTAGGCGGCGGGTTGAGCGCGCCCCAACGATCTTCGATGACGGGCAGGTCCCGTGCGAGGGCGTCCAGCCGTCGCCCGACGGTGCCGAACTCGTACCCGTACTCGTCGTAGTCGCGCTCGAACCAGCCCGAACCGGTCCCGAAGATGAAGCGGCCACGCCCTGTCCCGTGGGCGCTGATCCTGTCGATGGTTCGGGCCATGTCGGCCTGCAGGTTCGCGTTGCGGTAGCTGTTGCAGTTCACCAGCGCGCCCAGTTCCACGCGGCGCGTCTGCTCGGCCAGGGCGGCGAGCATGGTCCACGACTCGAAGTGGGCGCCGTCAGGGTCGCCGGCCAGCGGGAAGAAGTGATCCCAGTTGAAGAGGATGTCGACGCCGGCCTCTTCGAGTTCGGCGGCCCGATCGCGGATCACCTCATAGGTCGCGTGCTGCGGCTGCAACTGCACCGCGATGCGCACCGATCGGGTCGTCATGGCGTTTCGCCGGCCTTCCTGCCCGTCGGTTCGGGAGCGGGCTGCTTCTCCGCATGCTGCGCCGCCGCCGCGGCGGATGAGGCCCAGCTGCCGAGAAGCTGCAGCGCCTCGTGATCGGCTGACCCCGGTTCGGCGTTCAGCACCGTGAGCTGGACGCCGGGCTGGCCCACGAGGTCGAGGCCGTTGAAGTGGAGAGTGAGGTCGCCGACGGCGTGATGGTGGAATCGCTTCACGCCGGACTGGTGCTCCCACACGTCATGGCGACCCCAGAGGGTGCGGAAATGGTCGCTGCGCGTGGAGAGCTCGCCGACGAGATCGTGCAGCGGCTTGCTGTGCGGGTCCCGCCCCGCCTCGGTACGTAGCTGCGCGACGTTGATGCCGGCGATCGCCTCCCAGTCCGGGTAGAACCGGCGGGCGACGGGCTCGAGGAAGATGAACCGGGCGAAGTTCGGCAGCCTGGTCGTCGCGGTCGCCAGCATCTCATCCATCAGCGCAGCGGCCAGCGGGTTCCACGCCAGCAAGTCTGTCCGCCCGTTGCCGACCATCGCCACAGCGGACTGCATCGAGTCGAGGAACCACTGGATGCTCGCCGACGGCCGCCACACCGGAGTCGGCTTTCCGCTTCTGCGACTGACGGCTGTGGTCCCCGCCGCCTGGTGCGCCAGGCGGTACAGATACTCGCGCTCGGCGACGTCCATCTGCAACGCCTTCGCCACCCCGTCCAGGACTGCCTCGGAGGCACTGGCGATGCCGCCCCTCTCCAGCCGCGCGTAATACTCGACGCTCACCCCGGCGAGCGCGGCAGCCTCACCACGACGCAGACCCGGCACGCGACGGTCGCCGCCGCGCGCGAAGCCGACGTCCTCGGGCTCCACTCGTGCGCGTCGCGACATCAGGAAGTCACGGACTTCGGAACGGTTGTCCATGCACACAGGCTAGGTCGCCCCGCCACCGTGCTGGGATGCCCTACCAGGGCACGTCAAGCCCGGGACTCCCACCGAAGTAGGAGAAACCATTGGCTGGTGACATGCAACAGCTCTCACCCCTCAAGCTCGCGCCGCAACGACTGCTCAACAGCGTCATTGCCGCGCTGCTGCTGCTCACGGCGCCCGCGCTCTCGCTCGGCAGCCCCTCCCCTGCCCCGCAAGCCGCACTCGCGGTCGACGACTCCACGACCGCCGCGCAGCTCGCCGCGCAGCTTCCGCTCACCGTGACCTTCCACGACCGGATGGGCGCCGCCGTGTTCGCACAGCTGCCGACGTCACTCGCCCCCGACAGCACAGATCCGATGAACGAGTATCACGTAGGCGACGTCGCCTACGTCACCTCAGATCAGAGCATCGTGGTCTTCCTCACGGACGGCTCGGCAGTCCCAGATCACGGTCTCTTCCTCCTGGGCCAGCTGACGCGAGGGCTGGACCACCTCGCCAACTGCCGACAAGACTGCCCGGTTGAACTCACCGCCGACCCGACCCGGTTGCGCACGACGGATTAGTACCGGCAGAGGTCGCAGTCACCGGTCTATCGCGAACAGCGATCCTCAATCGAGCATCGCCCTGTGAGCGGCCCCTGCCGGGCATCCGCGCCGTTCACCGAGAGTCTTAGCCTCGCCCGATTTGCTCATTAAGCGCTCGAACAAGCCCATAGCCCCACAGGCCAACATTCGGCCGTCAACGTCGAGGACAGTCTCAAGCGGGGCTCGCGGGCGCGTCGACGTCGTAGTCATCCGCGGCGCCCGTCTCGTTGTCAATGAGCCCAAAGGGCGGCTCATCCGGATTGCGCGTATATCGCACGACCACAGACGATTCGACCGCGTCGGGCGGGGTGTTATCCACAATGATCACCTGCGCACCGCGGCCCACCCCACGAAGCCAACCGGTGATGTGAGCGTAGAGGCGCTCAACAATCCGAATGTCCGCGAACTCCTCGTCGTCGGCCTTCCCGCCCAGATTCTTCTGGAAGGTGTCGATCATCAAGATTCCAGGGTGAGCCGCATGGAGCTCGTAGCCAAGCTCGAAAATGGCGAGCATCCATGCGATCGACACCAGCACCTGTCCGCCGCTGCTCGCCTCTTTGAAGTGGAGCCCACGCACGTGTGGTACGAGCTTGTCGTCGATGAACGGCGGCAACTCACCATGCTGCTCGATCTTCGGATACTTGATCTCGCGAAGGATGTCTCCGAAACGCCGGGATATCCTCGCAATCACGGCGTCCTTGTCGGGGCGGTCGCGAGAACTGCGTTGCTGCTCCTGGAGCGCGCGAAGGCTTCTACCCAATCGGTCCACCTCGGAGCGCCGCGCTTCCAGTCCGTTCAGTAACTTGATGCCCTTTGTCACTGAATTTCTGAGCACGAGCAGGGACTGACGCTCGGCGTGAAGTTGCTCTCGTTGAGCGACGAAGGGGCTGGTGGCCTCGCGAGTCATTTCGTCTACCCGCGCCGCCAGGGTCGCTTCAGTCTTCGCGTGTGCGTTGACCGACTCTTCCAATGCTGGGAGATCAACCAGGAGACCCTGCCAGTAAGCGTCGAGGTCCTTGAACCGACGCCGCGCCGACTGCAACTCGATCCGCGCAAGGTCTCGTTGTGCATCGGGGTTGTCCCGGTCCGCAAGCGGGCGGTGACACAGCCCACAGCTCTCGCCTTCGACCTTGAGTTGCTCTAGGGGTGCGAGACACGCCGGGCACGTGTCGACCGAGAGCTGATCGAAGACATGTTCGGCTTCTACGAGTAGCGTGAGCTTCCTCATGTCGTCCGCGTATTGTGCTCTCAGCGTGGCAAAGCGATCGATCAGTGAGCGGCGGTCACGAAGGCGTGCGCGTGACGCCCCCGATGCCGACGCCGCGGACTCGAGTTCTGCTCGTAGGTTTGAGGCGAAGTCGGCCGAGGCACGTTCTCGCAGTGTGACTGCGCGTATCTCGGCGGCTGCGTGTGCCAACTCTCGGTCGAGCCGATCGGCCTCCATCTCAAGGGCGTCGAGAGAGCTCGTCTCTTGCTGAGCGACGAAGTCTTCAAGTGCTGCGAGCGCGTGCCGTGCCGCCTCGAACGTTCCCCGTGCATCTCGAATCCGGCGGGCGAGGTCAGCCTGTTCGTTGTCATGAACATCGAAGATCGCGTCAACGACCTGCTGCAGCTTGAGCTCCTTCATCCAGTTGCCGGCGTGCAAGAGCTGGGGGCTGCCTACTCGCTCGTTCAGAAAGAGCACGGTCCACATGAGATCGCGAAAGCTCATCCGGTCTGTACAGGACTCGTCCTTCGAGGGGGCTACCTTCAGCAGGACGTCCTGTAGACCCACCGATGTCAGTAGCCACTGCGAGATGCTCTGAGGATCTGACGGCGGCGCGAGTGGAAGGCGGATCGCCTGCACTGGATCGGCTTGCTCAAGCGGT
>JBQCJQ010000460.1:0-3152 GCA_051952615.1 Humibacter sp. | reverse complement strand
GCCCGCGCCGCGAGCGCCGGGTCGTACAACGACCCCTCGTTCATCACACGAGCCACGAGCACGGCCAGCTGCCCGGCGATCTGCTCGTGCGCGATGCGCTCTGCGCCCTCGTCGCCGCGCCCTTCCTTGGCCAGCAGCGCGTGCGCGTTGGCGATCGCCTTCTCGCCACCCTTCACCGCGACGTACATGTCACGCCTCCTTCTCGTTCGATGCGGATGCCCGAGCCGCGGGCTCCTGCGAGCCGGACGCCCGAGCCGCCGGTTCCTGCGAGCCGGATGCCGCCAGCCGCGTCGTCCGCGGAAGGGCGCTCACCGAGTCCTCGCCGACGATCAGCACGTCGGCCCCGCGCGGGAAGAGGGCGCCGTTAGCGCGCCACTCCGCCAGGAACTCGGACCCGTCGGCGTCCTGTGCGGCTACGCGATCCCTCCCGGCACGCCAGGCGGCGACCCAGGGAGCGATCAGCTCGGCCCGGCCGTTGATGCCCGGCCCCTCCGCGACGAACCGCGGTGCGTCATCCGCCGCGCCCTCCGTTATCTGAGCACCTGCGACACCCGGGCGCACGTCGAGCACCAGCGTCGTCGACAGGTGCGGCGCCTCGTCGGTGCCCAGCCGCAGCGCGCTCAGCGTCGGCGCGGTGGCGGGCGTCGCGAACGCGAAGTCCGCCTCGGCGACGTCGGCGACGCGACGGGAGCCGGTGTGGAAGTCCAGCCAGGCCACGACCTCCTGATCCTCGGCGAGCGCACCGAGCCACACGGTCGAGTCCTCGTCGAGCACGGTCAGCGCGACGGCGGCGAGCCCGCGACCGAGCCCTGCCGGCGGCTCGGCCGGTCCGGCCAGCGGGTAGTCACGGGTCGGGTGGGCAAGCGCGTCGAGCAGCGCGCGGAACGCCGACTGGGCATCCCGCGTCGGGTCGGCGAAGCCCGGGCTCGGGATCGCGGCGCTGGTCGGCGACGCTTCTGTCGTGATGGTCATGCGTGCTCCCTTGAAACGGTGAAGAAGTCGACGAGTGTGGCGCGTGCGTCGGAGCGACGCTCGGCATCGAGATCGGCCTGCACCTGTTCCAGCGGCACGATCACCTCGTCGAGCACGCGCTCGCGCTGTCCGTCGTCGGCGAGCAGCCCGTCGAAGATGGCAGCAAGCCGTGCGTGCTCGAGGTCGGTGCCGAGCAGGTACGACGTGCCGAGCACGTCGCCCGCGAGCGGTTCACCGTGCAACCGAACGGTCGCCCTCGCGACGGTGGCCTCCCCAAGGTTGAAGCGGGCGCCTCCGGCGTCGATGCGACTGCGGACCATGACCAGGCCGGCCTCCGGACCGCGGATCGCGTCGACCTCCGGCTTCGGCGTCCAGTCCTGCCATGCGGATGCCAGCGCATCCGTCTCCGCCATCGCCAGGGCGTGCATCCACCGCTGCCGCAGGCGGACGCCGTCGGCATCCGCCCGACCCGGCTCCGTCGTGTGCGCCATTCGTCCTCCGTTGCAAAGTTGTCTAGTTATCTAGATAACTGAACATTAGCCGCCGACGCCTGGCCGAGTGTGAACGCAGGACTAACGGACGTCGGCGATCGGGAGACGAATCGCACACCCGCCGACGACACCCGACAACACCTCGGCAGGCGTATAGAGTTCGGAGCACCATGTCGACACAGAGCAGATCGCCGAGCGGGTACTCGGCGTGGCGACTCATCGCCGAGGAGCTGCGCCAGGAGATCGCTGAGGGCAGATGGCCGGTCGGCAGCAAACTGCCGCCGGAGCACGAGCTGGCCGAGCGATTCGAGGTGCACCGCAACACCGTGCGCCAGGCGGTTGCCGCACTCGTCGTCGACGGTCTTGTGGTCTCCCGCCGCGGAAGCGGCACCTTCGTGGCCGACCACACGATTCTGGTTCACAGGATCGGCACCCGCACTCGCCTCAGCCAGAGCCTCGGTCGCAATGGAACGGCGACCTCGCGGCTGCTCGACTGGGCGATCGAGCCCGAGCCGCCGGCCGCGATCGCCGAACGGCTCGGACTCGAGGGGCGCCCCGCCCTCCGTATCGAGGGGACCCGAGCCGTCGACGGCACCCCGATCTCGGTCGGGACCCAGTGGTGGGTCGCCGACCTGGTGCCGGGCCTCGCGGAACGCTACGGCGAGCTCGGCACCATCACGGGCGCGCTGCGGGAGATCGGCATCGCCGACTACGTGCGCGTCGCCACCTCCGTGAGCGGCCGTCATGCCACGGCAGACGAGGCGGAACTGCTCGCGCTTCCGCCCGGCGCCGTGCTGCTGGTCGTGCGTGCCGTCGACGCGCTCCCCGACGGCACACCACTGCAGGTCGGCATCACTCGCTTCGCGGCATCCCGGGTGGAGCTCGACGTCGAGCACACTCTCGGATGACAAATGCCCCCTATTCGGGGGCATCAGACAAACTGATTTTGAGTCGAACGGAAACCCGCGTCAAGGCCTTGCGGAGCGGGTTCGAGCGTGTCACGTTTCGCGTATGTCTGATGCAGAGAACACCCAGAAACGGCCTGACGAGTCAGACGCGGACCTGAGCGTCTTGGCCAAGGACGCCGCGCATCCCTTCGACCAGACGAACGGCATCATCGAGGGCCTCGAAGGCAACGCCGATGACCCCGATCAGGTCGAAGAGCGCCTTCACGGCGAAGAAGACGCCTCGCGTCGCCTGTTCCCCGGAGCTCCAGGAACCGAGACCCGCAACAAGGAGTAGACGAACCGCCGGGCGCCTCCCTCCGCCCCTCCGGTGCCCGTGCATAACTCCTGCAATTCGGAGGGGTGTCGGGACCGAATCGCCGTGTCTTCGCGGGTCTCGGAGGCCTGGCCGCCGGAATTGCAGGAGTTATGCGCGGGTGGGCAGTCGGTGGCATGCCGCGCGGGGTGGGCGGTCGGCAGGATGCCGCGGGGGGTGCCGGTCGGTAGCATGCCGCGCATGGGCATCACGTTCGAGAACGTCGGCATCGCCGTGCGCGACCTCGAGGAGACGATCTCCTTCTTCACAGACCTGGGCCTCACGGTCGTCGGCCGCGACACGGTCAGCGGCGAGTGGACGGACACCGCCGTCGGCCTCGATGGCAACCACGCCAACATCGCGATGCTCCAGACGCCGGACGGCCACGGTCGGATCGAGCTCTTCGAATACATCCACCCCGAGGCCATC
>JBQCJQ010000459.1:0-4435 GCA_051952615.1 Humibacter sp. | reverse complement strand
GGTCGACCGGGGGATGGTGACGCTGCTGCCTGGGGAGGAGGCGGTGTTCCGGGTGACGGCTCCGGCGGGGATGGATCCGGAGGTGTTCGCGGGACCGTTGGTGGTGCGGTCGGCGAATGACCTGGTGCCGGTGACTGCGGGGGTGTGACGCGGGGTCATGGCGATTGGCAGGGGCGTGCGGTTAGCGGACCCGAACGTGCAGTTTCAGCGGGCTGGGTATACGGGCACTTGCCTCGCGTCGGGGTGAGAAGCGGAGCAAACGTTCTTTGACGCGCGCTCAAGGACCGGCATCCGTACGACCGGTGCCAAGGTTCGCAGCACTCGGGGCACGGGAAACCACCATCAATTTCGCCCCATGATGGGCCGAACTCCCCGTTCTGGCCAGTGGAACTGAGAGGGACACGACCAAGACGAGGTCTGGTAGAGGTACACATGTCAGCGGGACACGCCCTTTGTGGAAGCCGAAGTGGGCCGCTCCTGGACTGTTCGGCTAGACGACGAGTGAGAACTCACCGAACCTCCCGAACGACGTCAGGATGTGGGCGGCGAGTTGCGAATGGGGTTGCTCGCTTCACCTTCGTTGGGGCGCCTGCCTGTGTGTTCATGAGCCTTGGCGGCGCAGCTCGGGTCTTGCTGCCCATCCAGCGTGTTCAGTACCAACGAAGACGCGATGATTGTCACGCCGAGAACCTCTGCAGCGCCCTTCGACGGAGCTAGAGACCGCCGCCAATAAGTGAGGGCTCAATAGCTCGATGAGGTATTCAGCGTCTAATCCGGATATGGCATTCACAAGCGCCACAACCACCGTGATCGCATGAGCGGTTCAGTTCGTCGGCTCACTCGCCACCCCCTGCGGCAGCCCGCCGCCGGGCGCGAAATAGCCACCGTCTGACCTCGTCCATGAGCAACGTCGGCGAGCGGGCCACTTTCGAGTACCGACGCCGAGCGCTAGGTTGAGGCCGATTGAGCCACGGCCACCTACGACACCGGAGGACGGGATGCCAGGCAATGATCCGAAGGAAAAGTCGACCTCGGGCATGAACCCGGGCACCAGAGACAAAGTCATCGAATTGACGGTGGGAGCACTTGTGACCGCCGTTCTCGGCAAGGTGGTCGGTGATCCAGACATCGCGCTGATTGCGGTTCTGGGTTCGACGCTTGACCGTGACACGCCGCCTACTGACTTGGACGGAGGCGGGATCATCACGCTGGACGAGATCGTGATCGAGGGGTTCCCGACGTTGGATGTCGGCGAACTCCCCGATGCGCCGCCGGTCGATGTTAACGATCTCCCCGATGCAGACCCGGATGGTGACGCGGACGACGAATCAGACCAGCCACAACCGGACGACCCCGACGACGGTGGTGGCGGCGACAGTGACGATGAAGATGATAGCGGCGACGACGACGGAGACGACGGAGACGACGGAGACGACGGAGACGACGGAGACGACGGAGACGACGGAGACGACGGAGACGACGCGGACGACGCGGACGACGAGCAATCTCAGGATGACGGAGAGGACCACGTCGGCGGGCCAATCGCGATCGCGGACCGCATGATGGCGGCGTTGGCGGCCGGGGTATTCACGCCCAAAGACGAACACCTGGACGAGCTGGGCCGTCAGCCGGAAGGTCTCGAGGTGATCGTCGTGAAAGTCCTCGGTAGCAGGGGCGGCAAATCACGTGATCGCGAGCTGGATTCGCTCGGCGCCGATTCGGAGGCGTTGAACGCTCTCCGGGAGCGTCTGCGTGATGTCTTGCGGAGCGGCGGCAGCGGCTCCTCCGATGAGGAATCGGACGGTGTTGGCACTGGAAAGCCGCCCGCTTCCCTCGACGGGCGACTCGGTCGCGGCGGCGGAGGATGACAGACGAGGACCTCAGTTCGTACAGTCCACGCGAAGCCCGGGACCGGAGGCGGAACCGCTCCACTCATCTTGCAGCGCGAGCCTGACCGCCTTGCCGCGCTCTGTTGGATAGCGTGGCGCGAGAGGCGGCGGGGCCGGTCAGCCGGTGACGAGCTCGGCAGGCGCGCCGGACGTACGCGCCGGATCTGAAAGCCCGCGGCCGCGGCGGCGCGGGCGGTGTGGCTGGAGCCGGTGAGTCTTCGTGGATGAACACGAACACGAGTTCCGCACCGAGGTCCTCCATTTCCGCGTTCCGACGGACGCCGGCACGCTTGCAACGCGGCTGGCTGAGATGTCAGTCCGGGCAACCGAGATCGTGGCGGCCCCCGTAAACGGCGGTGTCGCTCGATGAGGACACCACGCGCTTCCCCAACTGGCCGGGGGCGTCGTCGACCGTCGGCGCGGCGCTGTGGACGAGCGTGAACGGCCCGCGCCGGGTGAGCGCGGCGTCTAGATATACCGGGCCACGAGGTTGGTGGCTTCGAGCCCTTTGTGCGAGGAGGACCTCCGACCCTAGCGAAGAAGCTGACTGACTTCCTCAGGCACCACAGTCAGGGGTGCGTCCGGCCGCGGATACCAGCCGAACTTAGCTAAGAGATCGACGATGAGGGCTACGTCTCTGCCTGGGGCGGACCTCAGTTGTGCCTCATTCGGAGAACGAATGAAGCATCGACGTGATCGCCTCGCCCAAGAACCCGTGCAATCACGCTGATTGGACGGGGAGTGCGTCTTTGACAGACACCATTGGAGATCGCTCCGGGCGTGACGGCACCCCTATCGGGCAACGCCCGCAAGAGGATCCGCATACGGGTAGTGCTCGGTAGTCGCGCGTTGCGTGCGGGTGGAGCGCATTCCAGATCCATCCGTCTGCGTGCGTCGCACTGAATGGTGCTCGTGGGCGCCAGCCCTGCCCAGGGCGCGCCGATACGTCCGCCCAGGGGACGTTCGTGTCACCGGCAGGGAACGGCCGTTCAGGTGAAGAGGTACGAGCGAGACTCGGGTTGGTCAGGCCGGAATCGACGGACGATCAACCTGCGCGCTTCGGGAGAGTCATCGACCGCGCAGCGCTCACCATGGATGTCGAGGTCATACCAGATGCACCCGAGCTCGTCCAGGTCGCCCAAGATGTACGGGTAGGAATCGAAGCCCTGGCCCTCGGCGACGCGCTTCACGAGATACTGCGTACGCCAGGGCACCGGATACGCGATGACATCGCCGGGCTCGGGAACCTCGTTCAGCGCGAAATAAGCCCAGGGGGTTGGGTCGTCAACCAAATGGCCATTGCCCATGTCTGAGGCGCTGAAAACGAGCTGCAAGAGAGTCCGATAGTCGCGAACCTCCTCACTCACCACGCCCTGAGACTACTGGCGCTGTCGAACTGCCACATCGCTGAGGCGACAACAACCGAGTCGGCACCTGCCAGCGCGTTCGATCCCCCTGCGGGCGCTGCCCGCAAGCGGGAGCGGTGCGTGCGCGGGAGCGGACTGGCGGAGTCCGTCTCCGCAAGAACGATGCGCTGACACCTGGTCGTGTCTGTTCGCATTGGTAGGTTCGGGGTTGGCGTCGGTACTGGGGTCGCGACGACACCTCGACGTCGATGGTGGATTTCGATGATGGGGAGCAGATGAGTTACACCACGGAGATCGCCGCGGGCTGGTTCCCGGATCCCATCGGCAGGCACGAGCGACGCTACTGGAATGGTGCCGCGTGGACGGAGCATGTCTTCAGCGCCGGTTCTCAGAGCACCGACCCCATGCCGTCCGTTACACCGACTGCGGCGGAAGCCGCGGTCGGTGACGCCGCAACGTCACGGCGAAGCACTCGCGAGTCCGCGGCTGCTCACGGCGCCGCTGCGGCGACCCCTCAACCGCATCATGCCCCCGGGGAGGCCGACGCCAAGTCCCGAAAGGTCTCATTCTTCACCGCGAAGAAGCAGGCCGAGTCGTTGATCACTGAGAACGAACGTCTCGAAGCACTCATCTCGCAATATGGCCTCAACGAGGTCAGCCAGCTCGACGAGATCAAGCGCGGACTTCACGACCAGATCGTCGCCGCCGAGCACGAGCTTGCACGAGTTCGCGCTGAAGCAGGTGCTGCCGAGGACGAACGGGCGCAGGTCCAGGACGAGATCGTCAGTCTTCGCGATACCGCGCGCCTGCAGGAGTATGGCCTGTTCGACTTCGAGAACCCCGCTGAATCGTCGGTTGCGCTCGCGACTGAGCTCGAATCGGTGCGCTCCGAGATCAAGCGGCTGGTGCGAGCCGGTGACGCAACCGTCGCCACATCGAACTTCACCTTCAACAACAGCGCGGCGAAGGGTCGGAAGTTCGTCAACGACATGTCAAAGCTGTTGCTTCGCGCGTACAACGCGGAGGCAGAGAACTGCATCAAGACTGTCCGCGCAGGCAACCTGGATGCCGCACAGAAGCGACTGTCCACCGTTTCCACCCAGGTGGAGCGTCTCGGGACAATGATCGACCTCCGCATCACGTCGGGCTACCACCGGCTGCGCCTGAAGGAGCTGGAAC
>JBQCJQ010000458.1:0-6512 GCA_051952615.1 Humibacter sp. | reverse complement strand
AATCGCGTCGACGGTGAATCTCCCAGCCCGGGATTCCGGGGTGGTGACGGACCGCCGGCCGCAATCTGCAGGAGTTATGCGCAACAGGTGGAGCGCGGCGGGTGTGGCGGCGGCAGGTGGAGCCCGGCGGGTGGGCTCAGCGGCGGCCGACGCGGGTGGGGGTCGGCTTCTCGCCGTTCTTGCCGTCGGGCTGGGCCGCCTTTCCGGTGGACTGGCCTGCGGAGCCCAGGTTCTGCTGGGTGGGCTGCTCGTCGCCCTGGGTGCGGCGCGCGGACTCGGCGGTCTGGGGTGCCGAGGGCGAGGCGTCCCTCCGTCCCCGCCACGCCCCGGTGGCGGCTGCAGGCGCGAGCGGCCTGCGCGGAATGGCGCGGATCGGCTCGCCGCGTCGGTCCTGACCGGGGAGCGGACGTGAGCGGCGTCCGTAGATGAGCTCCGACGAGTCGAGCAGCCACGGCACGAGCGCGATCGTCACGCCGTGCACCATCATGAGCTGCCGAGAGATGCGGCGTGCGCGGTGGTTGTGCAGGAACGACTCCCACCAGTGCCCGACGATGTACTGCGGCAGGTACACCGTGGTGACTTCGGAGCCGTGCTCCTCGCGTCGGTGCTTGATGTACTTGATCAGCGGAATGCCGAAGTCGCGGTAGGGCGACTCGATGATCGTGAGCGGCACGTGGATGTTCATGTCGTGCCACTGCTGTTGCAGGGCATCGGTCGACTCTTCGTCCACCGAGATGTGCACGGCCTCGATCGATTGGTGCCGTGCGGCGATCGCGTAGTCGAGCGCCTTCAGCACGGGCTTCTGCATCTTGCCGACCAGCACGACGGCGTGGTCGCCGCTCGCACCGAAGGTGGTGGTCGGGTCGACCTCGACCTCCTTGGCCACGTCGCGGTAGTAGCGGTTCACGCCGAGCATCAGCAGGAACAGCACCGGCATCATGATGAACACCAGCCACGCACCGTGCGTGAACTTGGTGATCGTCACGATGATCAGCACCGTGAAGGTGAGCAGCGCGCCGAACGCGTTGATCGACATGCTGCGGATGATCGTGCCGCGGTCCTTGGCCTCGCGTCGGGCATCCTTGTCCTGCAGCATCGTGATCCAGTGCTTCACCATGCCGGACTGGCCGAGCGTGAACGACACGAAGACGCCGATGATGTAGAGCTGGATCAGGTTGGTGAGGTTCGCCTCGTAGATGACCAGCAGGATGATCGCCGCCAGTGCCAGCGCGATCACACCGTTCGAGAACACCAGGCGGTCACCGCGGGTCGACATCGCCTTCGGGGCGTATGACTCGCGCGCGAGCACCGAGCCGAGCAGCGGGAATCCGTTGAACGCCGTGTTGGCAGCCAGCAGCAGCACGACCGCCGTCGCGGCTTGTATCACGTAGAAGGCGAAGGAGTTGTTTCCGAACGTGGCAGACGCCAGCTGCGCGATGAGGGATGGCTGCGGCTGGGTGCTGCACTGCGTCCAGCCGATCAGATCACAGGGGTTCTCGACGTAGTGCACCCCGCTGATCAGCGAGATCGCCATCAGGCCGGCGAACAGGAATATCGCGATGCCGCCCATCAGCAGCAGCGTCGTACGGGCGTTGCGGATCTTCGGGGTGCGGAACGCCGGCACGCCGTTGGCGACGGCCTCGACGCCGGTCAGGGCGGAGCATCCACTCGAGAATGCGCGCAGCAGAAGCAGCACGGTGCCTGCCTGCACGATGCTCTCCGGCTTGACCGCGTACTGCGCGGACTCGGCCACTGGCGGATATCCGAGTGCGGTGCGCACGATCGCCGTCACGATCATGATGCCGATCGAGGCGATGAAGACGTAGGTCGGAATCGCGAAGGCCTTGCTCGCCTCGCGAACGCCGCGCAGGTTCATGGCGGCGATCAGGATGACGAAGCCGACCGCCAGCTCGACGCGGGCTCCGTTCAGGAAAGGCAGCGCCGAGATGATGTTGTCCACGCCGCTCGCCACCGACACGGCCACAGTCATCACGTAGTCGACGAGAAGGGCGGACGCCACCACGAGTCCGGCCTTCTCGCCGAGGTTCTTGTGGGCGACCTCGAAGTCACCGCCGCCGGAGGGGTAGGCCTTCACCAGCTGGCGGTACGACGCGACCACGGTGAGCATCAGCACGACGACGGCGAGGGCGATCCATGGGGAGAAGGTGAGGAACGCGGCCCCGCCGATGAGGAGCACCATCATGAGCTCCTGCGGCGCGTACGCCACGGACGATAGCGCGTCGCTCGCGAAGATCGGCAGCGCCAGGTGCTTCGGGAGAAGCTGCCCCTCGAGCTTCTCGCTGGGTAGAGGTTCCCCGATCAGCCACCGTTTAGCGGTGCGACCATCTAACCCGGGGACCTTCCCCTCATTTGTCACGAGGGACGACACTACTACCTGCCTAATGACTGTCAAGTCAGCGCGTCGGGTCCCCGAGCGAACCCCCAGCGTAGTATCGGCAGACCCTACGATTCGTCCGTTTTCCGGCGACTTTCGTGACCGGATGACGCTGCCAGGGGCGGAGGACGCCGTGGCGCCTTTCCGGGGCCCCAGGCTTAACCTGGCGCCATGCCACGAGACAAAGGTGGCGAAACGGTCCGCACGCACGGCTTGACCCACGCGGCCGAGTGGCTGGACGACAAACTGATCCCCCTGCTGGGACCACCGCCGCTCGGCCCCTACGACGCTGAGTCACCGCACGCGACGACCTGTCCGCTCTGCGGTCAGGCGCTCGCCGGTCATCGCACGGAGAAGGAGGAGGGGCACGTGTTCCTGCACTGCCCCGACGGAACCGTGACCGAGACCGGGCGGGCCGCTTGACCACACAACGGCGGGTGCCGTCGGCGATCGCGACGCCGCAGAACCGACAGCGCAGAGCGACTGCGCAGAACCGCTACGCCTGGCTCAGAGCGAGAGCCGGCGCATGAGGCCGTCGCGCACCTTGGCCAGGTCGCCTCGCAGCTCGCCGACCACGGCATCCGGAATGCCGCCAAGACCGGATGCCCGACGAAGGTCGGCCCGCACCTGCTGACGGAACTCGTTCAGCACGATCTCCGCCTCTCGTAGCGCCAGCCGCGACTCGGCCTGCAGATCGAAGACCCTGGACTGCGCGTCGGCACCTCGGCTTGCCTGCTCCTTGGCATCCTGCTTCGCCTCACGTGCCGCTGAGGCGAGGTCCGCGCGGAGGCTCTTCATCGCCTCGGCGACCCCGGCCCGCACCTCGTCGGCCATCCGGCGCAGCGAGTCGGTCACCTCGTTCTCGATGTCGTCGAGGTCGGATGCCCGTGACGTGAGCTCTGCGCGGCCCGCGTCGGTGATCGCGTACACGGTCTTGCGCCCGACGGTGGTCTTCGTGACCAGGCCCTCTTCCTCCAGCTTCGCCAGCCGCGGATAGATCGTGCCCGCGCTCGGGCTGTAGGTGCCGCCGAAGCGATCGCTGAGAGCCTGGATCAGCTCGTAGCCGTGCTTGGGCGACTCGTCGAGCAGGCTGAGCAGGTAGAGCCGCAGGCTTCCGTGAGAGAACACCGCGGGCGTCATGCTGCGCCGTTCTCGGCATCCGTGCTCGACTGGTGGATGTTCGCGCCGCCCGCGTTGGGAGCCTGCGGTCGTCGCACCACCGAGAGGTTGCCGGAGACCGAGTTGACCGACATGTCGACCCAGCGTCCCTCGAGCGTTCCGGTCTCGTGGGTGAACGTCTTGCCCATCGATCCGCGCACGATCGTGGTGCCGTCGAGGTGCGCGACGCCGCTGACGGTGTTGATGCGATATCGCACGCCGAGCCCGTCGTCGATGCGCAGGGTGACGTCGCCGGAGACCGTGTTCGTGTTGATGTTGTAGGGAACATCGAACAGGTCGAGGTAGACGTTGGCGCTGACGCTCTCCGCCGAGAACTTCGGCACGCTGCCCGAGACCGTGATGTCGCCCGAGACGGTGTGCACCGTGATCTCGCCGCGGTGGTCGCGTGCCGTGAGCTCGCCGCTCACCGTGTTGAGGTCGAGGTCGCCGATCAGGCCGTCCGCCGTGATCTCGCCGTTGACCGTGTTGAGCTTCGCGTCCGTGACCAGCCCGCTGACCAGGGCGGTCGCCGACACCACACCGAGCTTGAGCGACACGTCGCGCGGAACGAGGATGGTGACATCCGCCCGCGCCTTGCCCCGCCAGGAACGGAACACGTCGATGAAGTTGTCCCAGCGCCACTGCGGGTGGTCGACCTCGAGCGTGTCGCCGTCGATGGAGATCTTGATCTCCTTGCCCTCGACGTCGTTGACCTCGACGCGAGCCGTCGGCTCGTCGTGTCCGATCACGTCGACCTGTCCTCCCACGAGGCTCACCTTGAGCTTGCGCACGACCTCGAAGTCGATGGTCTTGCTGTCGCCTGGCATCACGAGCCAGCGTTCCTGTGCCATGGTCTCCACCCTTCTCCATGCTTGCTCAATCGAGATATATCGCGACTGATGGGAACACGATATATCGCGTTCCCCGATTGTGCAACATCAACCTGTGGCATGTACCGGGCGCGAACCGTTGACGTCTTAGTCAGTAATGGCTAACGTTAGTGACGACTAACGATATGGATCGGGAGGAATCATGGGACAGCCGGTGGCGATGTTCGAGATCACGGCGAGCGACAGTGAGCGCGCGACGAGGTTCTACAGTGAGCTCTTCGACTGGACGGCGCAGCCCGTCGAGGACGGTTACACCCTGATCGACACGGGTGCGGGCGGTGGGGCCATCCCCGGCGGCATCGGGCAGCCCCAGCGGGGCGATGTGCCGCGCACGACCGTGTACGTGCGTGTCGACGACCTGCAGGCGTATCTGGACAAGGCATCCGAGCTGGGCGGCAGCGCCGTCGTCCCACCGACGGAGCTGCCAGGTGGCTACGGCTCGTTCGCGGTGCTCGCCGACCCGGACGGCACCCAGGTCGGCCTGTGGGCGTAGCGGGCGGAGCGTCCGGGATCGAGCCGGAGAGCGACCGAGCGGTCGGTTCCGACGCGGCGGAGACGGCGGTGCTGCGCGCCGTCGTCGAACCGCGTCGCCGGGCGATCCTGCGACTCGTCGCCACCACGGAGCTGAGCGCGGGTGAGATCGCCCGCTCGTTCGAGGTCTCGCGTCCCGCCATCAGCCAGCACCTGACGGTGCTGAAGGATGCCGGCCTGCTCACCGAACGCAGAGACGGCACGCGCCGGCTTTACCGCACGCGCGTGGAGGGTCTCGCCGGACTTCGCGGGTTCCTCGATGATCTCTGGAGCACCGCCCTTGCGGATGCCGCGCGCATCGCGCAGGCTGAGCCCGACGGACGTGCAGCCGGCGAGGGGCATGGCGCCGGCGACGGAGCCGCAAGGAGGACGGCATGAGCATCGAGCAGGATCCCCGCGGCGACGCGGACGTGCTCCCGTTCGAGCGACCTCCGATCCGCACCAGCGTCGTCGTGCAGCGCGGACGCGATGCCGTGTTCGACACCTTCGTGCGCACCATCGACCGTTGGTGGCCTCTTCGCCCGTTCTCCATGGGTCAGGATGCCGTCGCCTCCGTGACCTTCGAGCGAGAGCTGGGAGGCCGCGTCTACGAGACATGGCACGACGGCACGGAGCGTGAGTGGGGCATCCTGTTGGACTGGGCCCCGCCTGAGCGCTTCGTGATGACATGGAACGTGACGGGAGTGCCGACGGAAGTGGAGCTCCGATTCACGGCCGAGGCATCCGACCGCACGCGTGTTGACCTCGAGCACCGCGGCTGGGATCGGCTCAGCGAGGAGCAGTTGCGCGAAGACTGCGCGCTGCCCGGCGGGTACCGAGGCGGTTCGTTCCAGCGTGGCTGGCGGATCATCCTGCAAGACTTTGTGGACGCGGTGAACGGCGAAGCGGTGGGAGCGGCGCCGGCCTCCGTGGGAACACGCGGGAAGGCGTGATGTGGACGAGCCCCTGAAGCTGCGCGACATCGACGACGACGAGATGCGCACTCATCTCTCCGAGACGCGCGGCTACACCGTCGTGCTGCTGCACCCCGGGCCGAACTATCACGCTCCCGATGCTCGGGCGATCATCTGGGAGCACGGTCGGCGCAACATGCAGCTGCGCGATGCGGGAGTGCTCGTTGTCGTGCTTCCGGTGCGCGACGGCGGCGAGCTGGCGGGTGTCGGAATCTTCGACGCCTCCGTCGAGCGAACGACGGCGATCATCGACGGCGACCCGGCCGTTGCGGCGGGCGTGCTGACGGCGGAGGTGCACGAGGCGTCCGGATTCCCGGGCGACGCGCTGCCGCGATAGTCGCCACGCAGACCGCTTGACATTGACGCAACGTCAACGTTTACCGTCGAAGACATGACGGATGACGCGGATGACGTGGATGCCAACGGAGCTGTCGAGCACGAACGCTCGATCCAGCAGCTCGCCAGGCTGACAGGGACGACGAGTCGCACGCTGCGGCACTACGACGACATCGGACTGCTGCCGCCGAGCCGCATCGGCTCGAACGGGTACCGCTACTACGACGGTGCGGCGCTCGTGCGACTGCA
>JBQCJQ010000457.1:0-3233 GCA_051952615.1 Humibacter sp. | reverse complement strand
AGTACGGCACCCAGTGGGGACCGCTGATGGCGGCGTCGACGGTGATCGCGATACCCATCGTCGTGCTCTTCATCGTGTTCCAGCGGTTCATCACGAACGGCATGGCCGCCGGCTCCGTGAAGGACTGAGCTGCCGCCACCCATCCACCCACATCCCCCCACCCTCAAGTCGACGACTTCGGGCTACGCGACCGTCGAGGTGGAGACGACTTCGGGCTGGGCGGCCGTGAGCAGCGGCATCGTTGCGCCCCACGGCTGGCCGGAGCGCCCCTCCCGCGACACCGTTCCCCGTGGATACAGTCGAGACGTGCGGGTGTTGCAACGCCTCGCGCAGGATGCCGCGGTCGGGGACCAGCACCGCTCGCGGCCGACACGGCAGGGGTGCGGGATGACCGATCCGAACGCAGGCCAGGGTTCGACGAACGACGTTGCGGGTACGCCGCCCGGGTCATCCGCTGCCTCGTCGGATGCCCGGCAACCGGCACCGCCCAGGGCCGGTCTGCCGCCGTGGCTCGTGTGGCTGGTCGCCGCGATCATCGCGATCGTGCTCGGCATTGGCGCGGGATGGCTCGGTGGATGGCTGGCACGGGGCGGCACGACGGGCTCGACATCCCAGAACGCATCCGGCGCCACGTCGGGGCCCGGTTCGTGCGACGCGGTGCGGATCGCGAACGAGGTGCTGCCGACCATCGTGACCATCAACGTCTCGGCGCCGGGCGGCAACGGGGTCGGGAGTGGCGAGATCATCCGCAAGGACGGATACATCGTCACCAACAACCACGTGATCTCCTCGGCCGCGAACGGCGGCGACATCGCCGTGACCTTCTCGAACGGGCACACCGAGCTGGCGAAGCTCGTCGGACGCGACCCGCAGTCCGACCTTGCCGTGCTCAAGGTGAGCTCGAGCTCCGATCTGCCCGTCATCGACCTCGGCAACAGCGAGAACGTCTCGGTGGGCGAGCCTGTCGTCGCGCTCGGCGCGCCGCTCGGCCTCTCCAGCACGGTGACTGCCGGCATCGTGAGCGCGCTCGGCCGCAACGTGCCCGTGCCGACGGACAACGGCCAGACCACGACCCTGGCCGGCGCCATCCAGACCGACGCCTCGATCAACCCCGGCAACTCCGGCGGCGCCCTCGTCGACTGCGACGGCCACCTCGTCGGCGTGAACACCGCCATTGCGACGGTGCCCAACGAAGCGGGGACGGGTGGCGGTGGATCCGTCGGCATCGGCTTCGCGGTGCCGGTGAACCTCGCGAGCCGTATCGCCAATGACCTGATCACGAACGGAAAGGTCGTCTACCCGTACTTCGGCGTGCAGGTGACGCCGATCCCGCCCGCCGTCGCCGAACGGTGGGGGATCGAGGATGGCCTCTACGTGCAGTTCGTCGATCCGCAGGGGTCCGCTGCCAAGGCCGGCCTGCAGCAGGGCGACATCATCACGAAGATCGACGGTCAGGCGGCGAACCGCGCCGACGTGCTGACGACCCTGCTGCTCACCAGGAAGGCGGGCGACACGGTGCAGCTCACGTACGTGCGCGACGGAACCGAGCACACCGTCACCGCGACGCTGGTCGGGCAGCCCTAGGGGGTTCTGCGGCTGGCCTGCCTGCGGTCAGCTAGGGGCGCCGCCGTGGACTTCCGCAGGATGACGCGTCCCTCTACCATCGCTGGCGACGCGGTTTCGCCCTTGAGCTGGGCGAGCAGGTTCCGGAATGCAACGCGACCCTCCTCCTCGGAGTTCAGGTGCACCGTCGTGAGCGGCGGCATCAGGTACGCGGCCTCGGGGATGTCGTCGATGCCGGTAACCGATACGTCGGTCGGAACGCTCAGTCCCCGCTCCTGGAGAGCCAGCATCGCGCCGAGCGCCATTTGGTCGTTGGCCGCGAGCACGGCCGTGAAGCGGGCATTCTCGGGCAGTGCCTTGACGGCGGTGTAGCCGGAGGCCGCCGACCAGTCCCCGTACACCGTCTGGGCGAGCTCTACTCCGTGGCGCTTCAATGCGCTCGAGAATGCCCGAGCGCGATTGCGCGCCGCGGGCCAGTTCTCCGGGCCGGCAATGTGCATGAAGTCCCGATGGCCGAGCCCCACGAGGTGGTCCACGAGCTCGGGGATCGCCACGGCGCACACCTGCAACGGCGCTGCATCGCTCGACTCGTCGCCCTCACCCCCGAGCAGCACCGGAATGCGGAAGTCGGCACGGTCGAAGGCGGCCCGAAGCTCGTCGGTCGACGCCAGGGCGAGGATTCCCGCGACATCCTGCTGATTGACCGCGCGGATGCCCTGTTCGACGTTCGCCCGATTGCCGACATCCAAAGTGATGATGTCGAGCACGTATCCGTACAGGCGTGCTTCAGCCGCCGCACCTTGGACGATCTTGCCGGGACCCACATGCCCGAGCTCCTGCGTGAGCACGGCGATGCGGTGCGAACTCCTTGTGGCGAGGGATCGTGCGTTGAGGTTCGGCCGATAGTCAAGCTGGTCGAGGGCCTGGAGCACGCGCTCCCGGTTGGCCGGTTTTATGCCCTGGTCGCCCTTGAGCAGGCGGCTGACGGTCTGGTGCGAGACGCCCGCGACTCGGGCGACATCGTAGATCGTCGGCTGTCTGGCAGCCGTGTGCTCGATAGCGTCAGTGCCGTCGCCGTCGCTCATCAGACCCTGGCCTCGCCCTTCTCGATCGACACAACTGTACGGCCCGGTTCCTCGAGTCATGAGCAGAACTCGGGACTCACCGCCAATTTCGTTACCGGTAACAATCAGATAACGACGGATTGTTACCGGTAACGAAATGAGTTAGCTTCGACCCGTTCCGATCGGGCGGAGAGCACCTCCGGCTGACCGAACCGGTTCCGGACAGCCCCGGAGCCCTCGACGACAACGGAGTCCATGACGATGACCGAAGCCCGCCCGTACGAACCCAGCTCGATCCTGTTCGGCGCCGCCTACTACGCGGAGTACCACGCGACCGACCGCGTCGACGACGATCTCGACCTCATGCAGCAGGCCGGGTTCTCGGTCATCCGCGTAGGCGAATCGGTCTGGTCGACCTGGGAGCCGCGCGAGGGCGTGTTCGATCTCGACTGGCTGCAGCCCGTGCTCGACGGCGCCCATCGTCGCGGCATCAAGGTGATCCTCGGCACGCCCACCTACGCGGTTCCGCCGTGGATGCAGCACGCCTACCCCGAGATCGCGGGGGAGAGTCGCACCGACGTGCGCGTGCCGTGGGGGAGCAGGCAG
>JBQCJQ010000456.1:0-3493 GCA_051952615.1 Humibacter sp. | reverse complement strand
AGGAGCTGGAACTCGCGAGTCGGCATCTTCAGGCTCTGCAGGTGGAGAAGGAGCTGGAACGGGCGCGACGCGACGAGCTGCGTGAGCAGAAGAAGGCGGAGCAGGAACTCGCACGCGAGAAGGAACGCCTCCAGAAGGAACGCACGCACTATCTCAACGCCCTTGCTGTTCTTGAAACGAACGGCGACGTCGAGGGCGCTGAGCGGCTCCGCTCCAAGCTCGACGACGTCGACCACGCCATCGAGAACGTCGACTACCGCGCAGCGAACATCCGCGCCGGCTACGTGTACGTGATTAGCAACATCGGCGCATTCGGGCCCGACGTGGTGAAGATCGGACTCACACGACGACTCGACCCGATGGATCGTGTGAACGAGCTTGGGGATGCATCCGTCCCGTTCCGATTCGACGTGCATGCCCTTTTCTTTGCGGACGACGCTGTCGCGGTGGAAACGATGCTGCATCGGGAGTTCGCCGATCAGCGGCTCAACAAGGTCAACCTCAGGCGTGAGTACTTCCGCGCAACCCCGGAGCAAGTTCTCGCCGCGCTCCGGGAGCACAATGTGGAAGTGCTCGAATTCGCCCTCGAGCCCGCCGCCGCCGAGTACCGGAGCTCCATCGCTCCGCAAGCGTAGATCGCCGCCCGCCGCTGATCCCTTGCGGACGCTCCGCGCGAGAGGGACGGTTACGTGCGCGGAATCCTCAGCGTGGGGAGCAAGCACTCGGGGGAACGAGCTTCGTAATTACTCGTTTGCCGACTTTACTGAGCGAAGCGCGCATCCCCGGAGATGATGCTGTCTCGGATCTGCGGATGTGGTGGACGATGGCTCGACCCGTCACAAGCCATCTGGACACGCCACAAGCGATCGCGTGTCGCCGTGGACCCGACAGTCGTAGCTCTCCTCGCCGCCGGCATTCCCGCGATGGTTGCTGCGGGGACCTTCGTGGCGGGCGAAGTCTTGAAGGCGCGGCGGGCACGCCGTGAGGAGTTCGCGAACGCCGTCGGTGAATTGGTGGAGGTCCTAGTTCGGTTGCTCGTAATCGAAGACCGACCGCTCATCGTGTGGCGCTGGCAGGTCACCGGATCCATTGCGCGAGTGTCGGCTGCGGCCACGTCGTTCCTTGCCGTAGTGGGCAAGCGAGATCGCGTGTTCGCGTTCTGGGTCGTCGAATCAACCCAGAGCCTCGTTGAAGGTGACCGGTTCAGCCGTGTTGAGTAGGGTGCGTCGGTGGCCGCCTCGGTAAGGGCCTGGCAGATGAACCCGAAGCATGCGCGGCAGCGTGCGAGGGATGATCTCGCCGAGACCCGGAGCCATCCTGAAACTCTGGCGTAGTCGGCAGCGACGTGCGGTGGCGAAGCGGTCGAAAACTGGACAGTAACGGCCCGCCATTCGGAGCGATGTGGACACTAGCTCGCAATCGATCCGTTTCGAGCATCGGCACGGATGGGCATTATCTCCGCACGGCGCCGATCTACTCCTGTGGTGCGCTGTTACTGCTAACCAGTTCCTGTGGTTGAGAGTCAGGCGGGCGTACAGCTCCGGCGGGCGAGTCCCCAGGCTGAAGGCGCCACCGTTGAATGAAGGCCGCTAGGGGCGCATCTCGGCAGGTATTGCGAATCGCTGCTGGAGTGTGCGGAAGTCGCCCTCGTCGATGTCGTCGCCGACGTCGGGGAACTCAGCTACGAGGGCATCGCGGTGCTCGACGAGCGCAGCGGCAGCCGCCGCGTCGCCGCGTGCGGCGGCGTCAGCGGTCGCGCAGAGCCAGTCGTAGACGACGGTCCGAGGCGCGCTCTCCACGCTGGCTATCCGGTCCGTAGCAGTAGGCCACGTGTAGCCAGTCGGCAGGGAACGTCCCCACGCGGCGACGGCGGCATCGTAGGCGGCGACGAGTGCGGCGGAGCGCTCAGCCCAGTCTTGCGTGGTCGGGCGCAGCACGAGGACATCGCCGGGCTGGATCACCTTCGGGCCGTTGCGGCCGTTGTAGCTCGCCAGGGAGAGGAAGTCGATGCAGAAGCGGTTACCGATCGACTCGCCGGCGTCGCCGGGCTGCACCGTGTAGGTCGCGATCTGCCCTTCGGCGTCGTAGCCGACCTGCCCATCGGCGAGCTCCGTCGGACCGTTGTCGACCAGCGTGCCGACCAGCGCTGGGAACTCGCTCTGCCCCCAGGGAATGCGGGCGCGCGAAGCGCACAGTGCTCCGTCAGCGACGGCCGCAGACTCCGGCTCGGCGGCCACGACGCTCGTCTTGTTCTTCGTGCTCTCGGCGTCGATCGAGTCGCCAGCCGCGGTTGCGTCCGGTGCGAAGCCGATGCCCGACGTGATCGCTGCTGCGGCGAAACCGATCCCCACGACGGCTGCTGCGCTCGCGACGACGACCGTGGTGACCTTGGCTGCTCGCTTCATGCTCGTGAATCTAGCGGGGATGACGGATTGGCCACACGATGAGGCCCTCAACCGGGCCGTGCCCGTTACGGATCCGCTCGCGAACGTTGGGCTCCGTACGAAAGGCCAGGCGGTGGCCATCCTCGGTCCCGCCGATCGTGTGCCAGTCGCTGCGCTTTCGTGCTGCGCCTGGAGACCCGCGTCCCGCGAACGCGCTGTTCCCGCCGTTGGTAGCGTCACTCACGATGGATGCCGCAAGCACACCCCCGTACGCGAGCCCCATGGAGGACTCGTCGGCCGCGCGCGGCGCCGCTGTCTGGGTTGTCATCGGTAGTGGACTCGCCGCGCTGATCCTTGGCTCGGGTGCGATCGCACTCGTGCGCGAGCAGTTGCACATCGCCTGCAGCATGGGAGCGCCGGGTTCGGAGGGGGCTGACACGTGGACCTGCAGCGACGGCATCGGCTATCTCGGTGTTGCCGTGACCCTCGGTGGGATGTGGTTCCTCACGGCTCTGCTGGGCACCTTCGCCGCGGGGGTGATCCGCCACGACGCAACCGCACGCACGGTGCTCGTGCTGCTCGCCGGCTTATCGACCGCATGGGTCCTAGGCTTCACGTGGTACGGCTCAAGCGAACTCGTCCTCGACGAGTACGCACCGATGAGCGGTCAGGAGTATTGGCAGGCGGCTGTCGGACGGGCCGCGATCGCGTGCGTTGCCGGCATGGCCGCGGCGGTCGGAGGTCTCTTCCTTCGGGGACGCCTCATCCGGGTCGCGAACGTCGCCGCTGCTCTCGGTCTCGTCGTCGCCGCCGCCCTGCAGCCGGGACTCAGCATCAACACGATCCCCGCTGCGGGCTTGCTCGTTGCAGCTGCGGTACGGGCCACAATCCGCCCGGCCCAGCCTGATGCGATCGCCTCTGCGATCTGACCCTCTTCGCCGCCCGCCGACGGGCGCATCAGCGTGGTCGGTTTGCGCGTGACGCGCGCTCGTGGATCTCATGCATCTCGGCGTCGAACGGTGCGACCGGCGCGACCACCACGGCGTTCGGCACCACGTCCCTGATCGGCATCGGCGCCACCAGGCCGGCGAGCAACCCCCACGACGCCC
>JBQCJQ010000455.1:0-2021 GCA_051952615.1 Humibacter sp. | reverse complement strand
CCGATCGCTCTCGGCGCAGTGCTCGGCCTCGGCCTCGTGCTCGCCATGTCGCCGTTCCTCTGGCCGCGGAAGACGCGTGCGAGTCATCCGAGCCTCACCGAGCCACTGCGCAGGAAGCTCACGTTGGCAGGGATGCCCGGCCTCGCGCCCCTCGTGTTCCTCGCGGTGTGTGCGCTGGCCGCGGCGGCGTCGTTCGCGGTCGCTCAGGCGGGGGTCGGCCTGATCGCCCACTCCGTCGCCCTCGCCGCCGTCGGCGGATGGCTCCCGTACGGTGTCGTCGCGTGGCGCGCAGCGGCGAGGACGCGTGCGAATCGCACCATGTGGCCGGATCTCGTCGACCAGCTGGTGTCGGCCGTGCGCTCGGGCCTTGCGCTGCCCGATGGATTGGCGGCGATGGCGGTGACGGCGCCGGAGTCGAGCCGGGCGGCATTCGCGGCGTTCGAGCGGGACTACCGGGCATCCGGAATCTTCGCTCCGGCCGCCGACCGACTGAAGGACGCCCTCGCCGATCCCGTCGCCGATCGCATCATCGAGACCCTGAAGATGGCGCGAGAGGTCGGCGGTGGTGAGCTGGTCAACGTGCTGCGAACGCTCGCCACGTCGCTGCGGAGCGACGCAGCGGTGCGATCGGAGATCGAGGCGAGGCAATCGTGGACGGTTGCGGCAGCGCGGTTGGGTGTCGCGGCACCATGGGTGGTGCTCGCCCTGCTCGCGACGCGGCCCGAGGCGTCCGCCGCGTACAACTCGCCGGCGGGCGCGATCGTGATCGTAGTCGGCCTGGTCGTGTCGCTGATCGCGTACCGAATCATGCTCGCGGTCGGGCGTCTGCCGCAGGAACGCAGGTGGTTCCGGTGACGTCGACGATGGCCTGGGGCATGCTGTGCGGGCTCGGACTCGGACTCGGGCTCTGGTCGCTGGTGACGATGATGCCGCGGATGACAAGGCCGCGGCTCGCAGACCGCGTTGCTCCCTACCTCGTCGATGTCTCCGACGCAGCATGGGAGCTGGTTCAGCACTCACGTTCGCGTCGCGTGCCCGTCATCGGTGCACTGCTCGATCCAGTTCTGCGGGGCCTGCGCTCGGCGACGGCCCGGATTCTCGGGGGGTCGGAGGTCGTCGCCGCGCGTCTGCGCCAAGCATCGAGCCCACTCGGAGTCGAGGAGTTCCGGCTGCGACAGGTCGGATGGGCGCTCGGTGGCCTTGCGATCGGCACAGCCGTCGTGATCGTCACGTCCGCCTCGGCGTCGCTTCCATCCGCGATCGCCGTCGCCGCGCCGGTCGTGCTCGCGGCCTGTGGATTCGTGCTCCGGGATCAGCTCTTGTCGCGAGCCATCCGACGCCGCCTCGCCCGCATGGCCGATGAGCTGCCGACCGTGTTGGAACTGCTCACGCTATCGCTGAGCGCGGGGGAGGGCATCCACGATGCGTTGCGTCGAGTGGCGCGCACGGGATCGGGAGAACTCGCGGGGGAACTCGGGCGCGTGGTCGCGGAGACCGGTATGGGGGTGCCGCTGGCGACGGCGCTCGATCAGGCGAGCCGCGACATCCGGCTGCCTCAGTTCACGCGATGCGTCGACGCGGTGGTCACGGCACTCCAGCGCGGAACGCCCGTCGTCGAGGTGCTGCGCGCCCAGGCGGACGATGCCCGTGAGACCGGCAAGCGGCAGCTTCTGGAGCAGGCGGGCAAGAAGGAGATCGGCATGCTCGTGCCTCTCGTGTTCCTGATCCTGCCGGTGACCGTGCTCTTCGCGATCTTTCCGGGCGTCGTCGTGCTCGAGAGCGGGTTCTGAGCATGCTCGCGAACGGTGTACACCGCCTCGGGGCGAGAAAGCCTAGGGATGCTTCACAGCTCGAGGGAGAGGAATCGGCAGATGCGAAGAATCGGTACGAAGTCGTCGGCGGCTCGATGGGGCGCCGACGAGCGAGGAGACGTTCCCGGTTGGGTGCTCGTCACACTGATGACGGCCGGACTCGTGATCATCATCTGGGGCCTCGCGGGTCCGGCTCTGAGCGGCGTGTTC
>JBQCJQ010000454.1:0-3873 GCA_051952615.1 Humibacter sp. | reverse complement strand
TGTGAGCTGCTCGGCGAACGAACGGGCCTCACGCGTGCGCACCAGGCGTTTCGCCTGCCCGTAGGCGCCCGACGCGCCGTCCGCCCATCCGCGTGCGATCTCTTGCGCGCGCGCGGCCACTTCGCCGTCGGGTGCGACCTCCGCGATCAGCCCCCACTCCCGGGCTTCCTCGGCGGCCAGCATCCGATCACTCAGCAGCAACTGCAGTGCGCGCCGCTGGCCCACCGCGGCGGCGAGATGTGCCGACACCGACAGGTCGGGGGTGAGGCCGACCTGTGCGTAGCGGCTGCCGATCCGCGAGCTCGTGCCGACGACAGCGTAGTCGCTGGCGAGCAGGATGCCGAGACCGCCGCCGGCGGTGGCGCCGTGGACGGCCGCGACCACCGGCACCGTCGACTCCGTGAGAGCGAGGATGCCGAGGTTGATGCGGCCGGCGAGGTCCTGCAATTGGGAGCCGTCGGTCATCGTCGCCGCCATCGCGACGACGTCGCCGCCCGCGCAGAATGCCGGGCCCGCCGCATCCACGACGATCGCCCGCACATCGTCGCGGGTGACGGCTTCGGTCGTCGCGGCGACCCACGCGTGCGCCATCTGCTCATCGAAGGCGTTGAGTCGATCCGGTCGGTTCAAGGTCAGCCGGGCGACTCCCCGTTCGACGGACAGGAGCACCGGCGACGCATCGGCGTCGAACGCGGCAGTCACTTCGGCGCCATCCGGATGGCGCCGTCCAGGCGGATCGTCTCGCCGTTGAGATAGCCGTTCTCGATGATCGCCATGGCCAGTGCGGCGTACTCGTCGGGTCGGCCGAGGCGCTGCGGGTACGGGACCTGCTGGCCGAGCGACTCCTGCGCGGCCTGCGGGAGTCCTGCGAGCATCGGCGTCTCCATGATGCCCGGAGCGATGGTGCACACGCGGATGCCGTAGCGTGCGAGTTCGCGCGCGATCGGCAGGGTCATCGCGTGCACGCCGCCCTTGGACGCAGCGTAAGCAGGCTGGCCGATCTGTCCGTCGAAGGCCGCGACGGATGCCGTGTTGATGATCACGCCGCGACTGCCGTCGCTGTCGGCCTCGGTGCGGGCCATGGCGGCGGCGGCCTGTGAGATGACGTTGTAGGTGCCGACGAGGTTGATGTGGACGATGTTCGCGAAGCCCGCGAGCGGCGACGGCCTCCCATCGCGGTCGAGCACCTTCGCGGGCGGGGCGACGCCGGCGCAGTTGACGACCACGCGCAGGGGTGCGTCTGCGGCCGCGACCTCGACAGCGGCGGCGACGGCCGCCGCATCGGTGACGTCGGCGGGGGCGAACTCTCCCCCCAGTTCTCGAGCGACCGCCTCTCCCGGCGAGGACGGAAGGTCGACGATGACGACCTTCGCCCCCGCCGCGGCGAGCCGGGTGGCGGTGGCGAGGCCCAGCCCGCTCGCACCTCCGGTGACCAATGCGCTGGAACCGTCGATCGACATGTGCTCTCCTTCGAGCCGCCCCGACGGGCGGCATGACGTGTGGGCCGTGCGGTGGCGAGCATATCAAAAATCAGTAAACTGATCTGGTCGCTGAGGAGGCGCCCATGGCAGAGAAGGCGAACGTGAGCGTGTCGTACGCCGATGAAGACGGTGTCGGCGTCGTCGAGATCCTTCGAGGGCCCGAGAACTACCTCACGGTATTCGTGCTTAAAGACCTGATCGCCGCGCTGCGTGAACTGGACGCCGACCCCGCCTGCGGGGCGATCGTCGTGCGCAGCGAGGGCAAGCACTTCTGCGCCGGTCGCGACTGGGAGAAGGCACGCGATCCCGAAGACACCGCTGAGGCGATCTACGCCGTAGCCCCGGACCTGCTCGCCCTCGGCACCCCGTGGATCGCAGAGCTCACCGGCGGCAGCATCGGCGTCGGAATGGGGCTCGCCCTCTGCGCCGACTACCGCGTTGCCGCCGACACCGCCTACCTCTGGCCGAAGTTCGTGCGCATCGGGATCCACCACGGATTCGGGCTCACAGCGACCCTCCCCTGGCTCGTCGGACCGCAGCGCGCGACCGAAGTGCTCTCGCTGGGAGCGCGCGTCGGAATGGAGCAGGCCGAGCGGTGGGGGCTGGTCGACCGCGTCGCCCCGCTGGATGCCGTGGCGGGTGACGCGCAAGCTCTCGCCGCCGAACTCGCGGCCCAGCCTCGGCAGGCCCTCGCGTCCATCCGTGACACGATGCGCGGGCCCCTGCGCGCGCGGTTCGCGGAGGCGATCGCGCATGAGCGGAAGGCGCAGACCGCGTTGTACGAATCCCGGGACTTCCAGCAGGCCACAGGGGGCGGGTACCGCTACCAGGTGCCGTGACGCAGGATTATCCGCCGAGTGCCAAGTAGGCCAGCTGCGCACGCACCGACGCCCGCGCGGCGGGGAGCACACTGTCGGGCGCGTCGGCGTACAGAGCGGCGATGACGCGGTCGACGAGATCACCGTCGCCGGGATCCGGCGCCAGAGCGCCGACGACGGACGCCACCTGCTGCAGCTTGTCGTGGCGATGGGTGAGATAGGCGTCGCAGACGTCGACGAGATCGGCTAGCTCAGGGCCGTGCGCGGGCAGCACCTGCAGCCTGCCGACTCCGCGCAGGCGTTCGAGCGATTGGAGGTAGTGGGCCAGCGAGCCATCCGGGTGGGCGATGACGGTGGTGCCGCGGCCCAGGATGGTGTCTCCGGTCAGGATCGACGGCCACGATCCCGCGACGCCGTGGGGCGCCGCGTCGTCGGGGAGCGTGAAGCACACCGAATCGGAAGTGTGGCCCGGAGTCGCCACGACCTCGATCGTCGTACCGCCGGCATGGATGCGCTCGCCGTCGCGCAGCGGCTCTCCGCCGAGGCACCACCGCTCGTCCACGGCCCGAGCGACCGCCCCCGTCTTCGCGGCGAACTGAGCGACCGCATCGGAGTGGTCGTGGTGCCGATGGGTCAGCAGGATCAGCTCGACGGTGCCGAAGCGCTCGATCTCTGCGAGATGTCCCTCGTCGATCGGGCCGGGGTCGACCACGATGACGCGGAGCGAGCCCGGCTCGCGCAGCACGTAGGTATTGGTGCCGTCCAGGGTCATCGGCCCGGCGTTGGGGGCGCGGACACAGGTGGCGAGGCGCGTGAGGCGTCGGTTCGGACCGGGCATGGCGGCTCAGCGGCTGCTGACGGTACCGAACAAGCGGGCGATCGGCGCGAGCGTCGACGGCCGCGCTGCCACCCAGGCCGCAGCGATCACGACGAGCGAAGCGACGAAGAGCCAGAACCCCGTCCAGTTGTCGGCGTACGCGTTCGGGTCGACCGAACCCTGCACCGCATACATGTGGTTGAGATTGCGGAGCGCACCGGTCGCGAAGACCAGGAACACATGCACCGCGATGAACGCCACGAAGTACAGCATGGTCGGAAAATGCACCGCACGCGCCCATTCGACCGGGTACGCCTTGTTCAACCGGGGCGCGTTCTTCGGCCAGAGACCGCTCATGCGCACACCGGTCGCGATGGCGAGCGGAGCAGCGATGAAGACGGTGGCGAAGTACGCCAGCTGCTGCAGCGAGTTGTAGTTCACCCAGCCGTTCTCGGTCGGCCAGTCGAGCGACACGTACTGGAGAGCGGCGCTGAAGGCGTTGGGGAACACCTCCCACGACGTGGGCACGATACGCATCCACTGTCCGCTGACGAAGAGCAGCACGATGAAGATGATCCCGTTCAGCACCCAGAGCACGTCGAGCGACTGATGGAACCACACGGTCAGGCTGACCTTGCCCTGGCCGCCACCCCGGCGCGGGGTCCAGTACGCCGGCGGCTTCTTCTGCGTGCGCACCTGCAGCCCGGACCGGATGATCATCACCATCAGGAAGACGTTGAAGAAGTGCTGCCACCCC
>JBQCJQ010000453.1:0-3556 GCA_051952615.1 Humibacter sp. | reverse complement strand
TTGCCTGCTCCGTGCGTTCGGTAGCAGTCGAGCGCGCCGCGGTTCCGGAGCCACGGAGGTGTCGTGCGGCAGCCGTGACTGCCGTGACGCACGAGGCGACTCGGCGACGGCGGGAGGTCGCACCGGGTATGAGTTCTACGACCCGCCTCGACGAGCGGCCGTCACAGCCTCGGGCCGGGCCGCTACCTGCTGAGTCCCAGCCCTTGAGCCCCCCCCCACGGCACATCGCTGCGAACCCGGGGCAGCGCCCAACACATGGCGCGGAGTTTTGAGCGGGGAGAGACTCTCTGTCCGCCGTAGGTTCATCGCGACCATGCCGTCACAGAGGAGTGGACGGACGAGTATCGACGGCTGGGCGTGCCGGGTGGGGACTCGCAAGCGACCTCGCCGCAAGAAGCTCACGCTATTGAATGTCGCTCCGTTCGAGCTCCGCCCCCAATCCCACCAGCGACCGCCCCCTTCCACCCGCTGGTGAACATCCCCCGCATCGCAAGCGGGGGAGCGGCGAGCCCGCCACCAGTGGCGACGATGCATGCGGTCGGAGCGACGTTCAGACCCGCAACGTTTGTCTCACACGTAGAGACGCCGGGCATATGCAACGCGCCGACCCAACATCACACCGCGACAACTCCGTTAGAAGCACCGATCAGCTGAACGGCCTGCGCGCGCTTTCGACACCGAACCCACTGAGGGTCGACCCCAGACCGCTGACACGATCAGCTTGTCGACACGATCAGTTCGCCGACACGATCAGTTCGCCGACACGATCAGCCCTCTAGGACCAACAGCTCCCTGCAAGCCAACAGCTGTCGTCCTAGGAAAGATTCCCGGATCGGAGAGCGCGACTCCCGACTATCCGTCGAGGAAATGAGGTCCTCAGTGCCGCCGGTGCGCGTTGACCGCCGCAGGAAATCGACCAGCAGCCCAGCGTCGCGGCAGACGAACCGTTGTTTCACGTGAAACAACTTGCAGCGTAGCCTCCCGCATTGCACGGGCTATCGCACGTCGCTGTACAGCAACGAGGCGCGCGTGCAGAGATCGCAGTGCGCTCACCCCACAGGCGTCGGCCACAGCAGCGGACCATCGAGAGGGGAGGACGGGCAAGGATCCGGCGCAACGAGAAGGTGGGCGGGGCCACAAGGCGAACACACCCACGCGGAACTCCAGCACCAGCAGACAGCACCCAATGACCGATAGCCAAGAGCCAGCAACCAGGTACCGCACCAGCCCACCAGCACCCGCGCCCCAGCCCACCAACACGCCACCCCACCAGCGCCGGCGCACCCCAGAGCGGCGCCAACGACCAGCGCCAGCACCACATCAGCGCGCCGTACATCCACCCTTGGAGACGACCACGCGGGTGACGTCCGAGAGCACACGGGATCTAAGCTGCGGCTGTTTCACGTGAAACATCAATCCGCCCCGCCGCACCAGCAGTCCAGGGTTGGCGATCTGGCAGCTGAACGCCGACGGATCGGCGCGTAGGGCGTGGCGGCTCACGTCGATGCCGACGGCGATCCCCTCGTGTGGTCCGAGTCGTGCCGGAAGGCGGTCAGTAGTGCGTCGACACTCGGGCCTTTCGCGTGATGGCGTTCCGAACGACGCGCCTCCGCTTCACGTGAACGTTGCGGTCCGCTTTTGGATGCTACGAACACTGGACACGGACGCGACCCCATCGCGACGACGGCGATGCTCGGTGCTCTGGCTCGAGTGACTTCGCCTGTGAATGGACGTGTGTACCGCGAACCAGCGTCCACCAACTCCTCGGCCACGCACCCCTGCCGGTGACACTTCCGCGTCGCCCTGCCCACAACATCGCACCAGGCGTGAACGAGCCAGACAATCAGAACGGCTGCATGCGGCGCATGACCGCACCAGCCGTCCGATGCAAGGACCAACTCAAACCACCTGACGACCTACAGCTGCACCGCACCACAGCGCAGCTCGGCTCCGAGCCGGACCGATGGAGCACGATCGACCCGCCCGGTGGGCGCTACACGGACAACTGAGTGCGCCCCGCCGCGACGAGCCAACCGACGGGGCGCTGCCAGTGTCGCTGGTCGTCAGTGACTTCTCCGACTGTTGGGGGATGCAACACGGACGAGACCTCCCCTCACAATCGCCAGAATCAGAACGTCGTGACCGAATCGCGGAGCGTCCCAGGCGAAAGCCACAAGCAAGGCTCCGCGTGGAGCGACCAGGCTAACGCGTCTGCAGCTGAAGTACACACGGCGCCCATCCGAGACTGTCCAACATGCCGGCCTGCATACTTCCTCCCGCCCTGCACGCAGCTCCCCAGCCGGTCATCGGCATCGCCGACGTCGGCTTCCGCATGAGCGCGTCCCGCCCAGAGAGGCAGATTGCATGGCGAGCTGGATCTATCAGACGCTTCGGCGCATCCGGATCCAGACCATCGTCCCGCTCGCGAACAGCCGCTGGACTGTTCGGGCGAGACCCGGGTGGAGCACCGTACAGGGGAGCGGCCACCACCCGCATAGGTTGAGACCTGAACGCTCACCGGGAAGCGCAACTCTCTCGGCAGTACCTCAACCGCGTGAGACCCGCCTCGTGGCTGCCCACACCTATCACGCATGCGCCCGTTCGGGCCGAGCCCGAGCGCCGCTCCCGCGCGACCTGAAGTCGGACGACGGCGCGGCCGCCGCACCCGGCAACCACTCGCACCCTCGGGAAGCCATCGAGTTCCCGCTCATGACGCCACGCGATGCAGCCCACTTCCGAACAAGCTGCGCAACCGCCTGAACACCGCGCGGCGGAGTCAGTCGGTCAACTCTTCACACCGAGCGATAGGGAGTACCCATCGACAGGGCGATGCTGTGTCCAACCGGACGTCTCCTTGCACGGGATGCCGTAGACATACGTGACGTCCCTCACTGCCGCCGACGAACAACGACGTTGCTCACCGTGTGGCCAAAGTTCGCCTTCAAACAGTTGCCTTTGTCGCCCCAGCATGGGTGCTGCAAGCTACGGACAGCACCGATCCGTCGAAGATGGAACACCGCGGTCAACCAACACCCGCCCGTTCGACACCCCCAGCGCACGGAGCCTGCAAGACCGCGGCATCCACACGACGACACTCCCACAGTGCCGCCAACGCGTTCAGGCATCTCCCGCAGCCGGCTCATGCGGGATCGCGAATTGCTGCCGACTACCCGCTAAGCCCGCATGAGCAACCGAGAACCGCGCCAACAAAACCCAGACCAGAGCCCATATCGGGGCCGCTACAGAGATCGGCTCAGCGCACCGTGGCGCGGATCACCCGCGCGGGCTCGTCGAGCAGTCCTTCACCGACCACCTCGACCCTCGCGTTGGTGACCTTGTACTTGCGCAGCTGCTTCTCGGCGGCTTCGATCTCGTTGCCCGCACTCGTGCCCTTGAGCAGGATCAGCTCGCCACCGTCACGCACCAGGGGAGCCGTCAACGGGACGAGCGTCCGCAGCGCGCTCACGGCTCGCGCGGTGACCGCGTCGAGCGATGGTCCGCGCTTCCAGTCCTCGGCGCGGGCGCGCACGACCTCGACGTTGTCGAGACCCAGTTC
>JBQCJQ010000452.1:0-4334 GCA_051952615.1 Humibacter sp. | reverse complement strand
GTCGGTGCGCGACGACATCGAGTGGATCGTGGATGTCGTCGACGGCGCGAAGCACAGGCAGCTCGGCTGGCGCGACCTCTTTCCGCACCTGGTGCGTCGCTACGGTGCGGATTCCTGGTTCGACTACGCGGCGGAGGATGAGTACCTCCGTCACGCGACGCCCAGGTAGGCCTCCTTGATCGCTGAGTCGTCGAGAAGCTCGCGCCCCGTGCCGGAATGGGTGATCGTCCCGGTCTCCAGCACGTAGGCGCGATGGGCGCGCGCCAGCGCCTGGTTCGCATTCTGCTCGACCAGGAGGATGGTCGTGCCCTGCTCGTTGATCTCCGTGATGATGCGGAAGATCTGCTTGATGAACTGCGGAGCGAGACCCATCGACGGCTCGTCGAGCAGGAGCAGGCGCGGCCGGCCCATCAGCGCGCGGCCGATGGCGAGCATCTGCTGCTCGCCGCCGGACATCGTGCCGCCCACCTGCGTTCTGCGTTCCTCCAGACGCGGGAAGAGCGAGAAGACGCGCTCGAGATCCTGTTTGACGCCCGTCCGGTCCTTGCGGCCGTACGCACCCATGTCGAGGTTCTCGAACACGGTCATCCCCGGGAAGATGCCGCGACCCTCGGGCGCCTGCGAGATGCCCATCGCCACCCTGGTGTGCGCCTTCACCTTGGTGATGTCGCGGCCGTCGAACGAGATCGACCCCTTCGTGAGGTTGAGCAGCCCGGAGACCGCCTTCATCGTCGTGGTCTTGCCCGCGCCGTTCGCGCCGATCAGGGTGACGATCTCGCCCTCCTCCACGGTGAAGGACAGTCCGTGCAGCGCCTCGATGCGGCCGTACCCGACGACGACATCCTTCAGTTCAAGCAACGTCGTCATCTGGCTCTCCCAGGTAGGCGGAGATCACCCGCGGGTCGGCCCGCACCTCTGCGGGCGATCCGTCGGCGATCTTCTTTCCGAACTCGAGTACGACGATGCGGTCGCACACTCCCATCACGAGACGCATGTCGTGCTCGATGAGCAGCACGGTGTACCCGTCGGCGCGGATGGTGCGGATCAGCTCCATCAGCTGGTCCTTCTCGTGCGGGTTGAACCCCGCCGCCGGCTCGTCGAGACACAGCACCTTCGGGTCCGTCGCGAGTGCGCGAGCGATCTCGAGCCGCCGCTGGCTGCCGTACGGCAGGTGACGAGACAGCGTGTTCGCCGACTCCGCGATGCCGACGAACTCCAGAAGCGCGAAGCCGCGTTCGACGGATGACCGTTCCTCGCGGTAATGCCGCGGACTGCGCACCAACGCGCCGGGCACGCTCGTCTTGTGCCGGGCATCCAGGCCGACAACGACGTTCTCGAGCGCGGTCATCTCACCGAAGAGCCGCACGTTCTGGAAGGTGCGTGCCAGGCCTGCGCGGGTGATCTTGTGCTGCTTCTTGCCCTTGATCGACTGTCCCTCGAGCAGCACGTCTCCGCTCGTGGGCCGGTAGACGCCGGTCATCGCGTTGAACGCCGTCGTCTTGCCGGCGCCGTTGGGGCCGATCAGGCCGAGGATCTCACCACGATTGATGTGGAAGGTGACGTCATCCAGCGCCGTGAGGCCGCCGAACTTCACGGTGACGGCCTTCACCTCGATGATCTTCTCGCCGACGTCGACCGCGATCGCGCGCTCGGATGCCGCGGCCTCGGCGACCTCCTCCTCGACTCCCGCCTCGGCCAGCACCGCCGCGTTCTCTGCGGCGCTCGGCACATCGGCGTCGTCCTCGGGCGACGGCTCCGGCCCGATGTCGGTGAGGTCGGCATCCTCAGGACCCTGATTGGGGACCGGATGCGGAACTGCGCCGACGCCCGGGTCGTTCTCGATCGGAACGCGCTCCGGCCGCTCGTCGCGCGGGTCGTCGGCGCCTCCCCCGTCGCGTGCGTCGCTCATTCCGAGCCTCCCTTCGCCGACTCGGGGCCGACTCCCTCGATGCCTCCGGTTCGGGCGGCGACCGTCTCACGCTCGGCTTGCTCGGCCTTCGCCGCTCTCAGCTCGCTCACCCTGTCGGTGGCGGCTCGCGCGTAGGTGAGCAGGTGCGCCTTCGCCGCGATCAGACCCTGCGGACGGAAGATCATCAGCACGATGAGTGCGACGCCGAAGATCAGGTACTTGTAGTCGGCGATCGCGGTGAACCGCAACGGGATGTACGCCACGATGGCCCCGCCGAGGATGGCTCCGACCTTGTTGCCCGAGCCGCCGAGCACCACAGCCGCGACGAACAGGATGGATGTCGCCACATCGAACTTCTGGTTGTTCACGAATCCGACCTGGCCGGCGAAGAGAGCACCGGACAGACCGCCGACGCCCGCACCGATCGCGAAGGCCCACAGCTTGAACTTGAACGTCGGAACGCCCATGATCTCGGCCGCGTCCTCGTCCTCACGGATGGCGATCCACGAGCGGCCGACCCTGCTGCGCTCCAGGTTTCCGACGAGCAGCAGGATGACCACGATGATCGTCACCGCCAGCCAGTACCACGGGGTGCCGTTGGAGACCGAGAAGATCGGCTGGCCGTTCGCACCCGTCCCCGGCGGGTGCCCGACCTCCTTGAACCCGACCTGGCCGCGCGCTGCGGGGATTATCGTGGCGAGGATGCGGATTATCTCGCCGAACCCGAGCGTCACGATGGCCAGATAGTCGCCGCGCAACCGCAGGGTCGGCAGGCCAAGCGCCACACCGAACAGCATCGCGATCACGATCGCGAGCGGCAGCGTCCACAGGTAGGGGATGTGGATCAGCGTCGAGTCGGGCGACGTGAAGAACGCCGCCGTGTACGAGCCGATGGCGAAGAACGCGATGTACCCCAAGTCGAGCAGACCGGCGAATCCGACGACGACGTTCAGGCCGACCGCGACCAACGCGTACACCGCCATCTGGAAGCACGCGATCGGGAAGTTCGTGCCCGGCTCGGTCGTGATGAGCCACGGATCGGCCACCGGCAGGTAGTACACCGCCGCCAGCACGATGAGCAGGAACAGCCACTGCTGCCAGCGCGCCATGCGGTTCCACCACCTGCGCACCCCGCCGAACGCCCGTCTGCGGCCGCCGAAGGCCTCGTGCGCATCGATCTTCTGATCCACTCGCGAGGTGGGTACGGGAACCTGCTCGCTCATGCGCGACTCCTTCCCAGCGTCTGTCCGAGGATGCCCTGAGGTCTCACCAGCAGCACCAGCACGAGCACGATGAACGCGACGACATCCGTCCACTGCGAGTCGCCGAGCAACAGCTGGCCGTAGTTGCCGATCACGCCGAGCAGCAGACCGCCGAGCAGGGCGCCGCGCACGTTGCCGATGCCGCCGAGCACCGCCGCGGCGAACGCCTTGACGCCCAGCACGAAGCCGCCGGTGAAGATGACGCCGCTCGGCACCGTCATCACGTAGAACAGCGCGGCGGCGCCGGCGAGGATGCCGCCGATCACGAACGTCGTCACGATGATGCGGTCCTTGTTGACGCCCATCAGCGTCGCGGTGTCCGGATCCTGGGCGACGGCGCGGATGCCGCGACCCACCCTGGTGCGCCGGATGTACTGGTCGACGCCGATCATCATGACGACCGCCGCGATCACGATCGTGAGCTGCTGGCTGTCGATGATGGCCCCGAACACCTGGAAGATCGGCGTCGGGATGAACATCGTGACCGCCGGCTCCGCGTTGCCGCCGCGGATCAGGAAGATCGTGTACTGGATGGCGAACGAAGCGCCGATCGCCGTGATGAGGAACGCGAGCCTCGACCCGCCCCTCCGGCGCAGCGGCCGGTACGCGACCCGTTCGACGATGAACGCGGTGGCGACCGAGAACACCATGCCGACGAGCATGGCGAGGATCAGATTGAAGATGATCGCCCAGATCGAGAGGTTCGGCGGGTTCGGCCCGAAGCCGAGGCTCGTCAGGGTGAAGACCACCCCGTAGCAGCCCATGATGAAGACCTCGGAGTGGGCGAAGTTGATGAGGTTCAGCACGCCGTAGACCAGCGTGTACCCGAGGGCGATCAACGCATAGATGGCGCCGAAGGTCAGGCCGTCGAAGGTGGCGGGCCAGAAGTTCTGGACAAGGGACGTGAGGTCGAAGTTGATCCAGGAGTTGTCGGTGTGGACTGATGCCGGCAGGACCGCCGACAGGGAGAACAGGGTCGCGAGCATGTGGTTCTTCCGGTGACGTCGAACCTCGACCGCGTCGTCGGGGCTCGGTTGTTACAGGTCAAGCATGGTCGCGGGGGGGGGGGGGGGGGGGGGGCGCCGCCCGCCCGCCCGGGGAGTGAGCCCCGGAGAGGCGCCCAAAACAACCCAAAGAAAAAAAAAGATTTGGTAGAGGTTTTA
>JBQCJQ010000451.1:0-2591 GCA_051952615.1 Humibacter sp. | reverse complement strand
GCCTCAGTTCACGCGCTGCGTCGACGCGGTGGTCACGGCGCTCCAGCGCGGAACGCCCGTCGTCGAGGTGCTGCGCGCCCAGGCGGACGATGCCCGTGAGACGGGCAAGCGGCAGCTTCTGGAGCAGGCGGGAAAGAAGGAGATCGGCATGCTCGTGCCTCTCGTGTTCCTGATCCTGCCGGTGACCATGCTCTTCGCTATCTTTCCAGGCGTCGTCGTGCTCGAGAGCGGGTTCTGAGCATGCTCGCGAACGGTGTACACGCCGCCTCGGGGCGAGAACGCCTAGGGATGCTTCACAACTCGAGGGAGAGGAATCGGCAGATGCGAAGAATCGGTACGAAGGCGTCGGCGGCTCGATGGGGCGCCGACGAGCGAGGAGACGTTCCCGGTTGGGTGCTCGTCACACTGATGACGGCCGGGCTCGTGATCATCATCTGGGGCCTCGCGGGACCGGCTCTGAGCGGCGTGTTCCAGCAGGCCATCGAGCGTGTGTCGTCGTTCTGAGATGCTCGCGTGGCGCGACGATCGCGGATCGGCTCCTGCCGAGTTCGTCCTGGTGGGCGCGCTGCTCACCGTGCTGACCCTGGCGGTGCTCCAGTTCGGCCTCGCGCTGCTCGTGCGCAACACCCTCGTCGATGCGGCGGCCGAGGGAGCGCACGTCGCGGCGCTCGCCGACAACACGCTCGGCGATGGTCGTGACCGCACGCGACAGCTGATCGGTACAGCACTCGGCGACGACTACGCGCGTGACGTGTCGGCGAGCTACGAGAGGTTCCAGGGGATGTCTGCGGTCACGGTCACCGTCCGAGCTCCACTGCCGCTCCTCGGCCTACTGGGCCTTGACCACGGAGTGGAGGTGAGCGGACATGCGCCGGTCGAGGTCGCCGGGTGACTGGCTGCGCGACGAGGCCGGATCGGCGGCGCTCGAGTTCATCACGGCCGGCCTCGTCCTGCTCGTGCCGACGGTGTATCTCGTCGTGGCCCTCGCGAGCATCCAGGGTGCGCAGCTGGCCGCAGCGGGAGCCGCGCGACAGGCGGCCAGAGTTTATGTGCAGGCGGAAGACGACGAGGATGCCGCGGCCTGGGCATCCTCGGCCGTGCGGTTTGCGCTCGCCGACTTCGAGCTCCCTCTCGCCGCCGCAACCGTGCGTGTCACGTGCGAGCCCCGTCGGGACGCCTGCCTGACCCGCCGCGGAACCGTCACCGTGACCGTCAGCGTGCGCGCGCAGCTTCCGCTCGTTCCCGATGTGCTCGACCTCCGCAGGGGTGCGTCGGTCACGGTGGCGGCGACGAGCACCCAGCGCGTGTCGCGGATGTGGGGCGCGAGGTGATCGCCGGACAGCAGTGCGAGATGATCGCCGGACAGCGGGAGGTGCGCACAAGCCAGTGGCGCTCCGACGACGGGTCGATCCTCCCGCTCACGATCTTCTACGGCGTGCTCTGCGTCGTGCTCGTGCTTCTGGTGAGCGCGGCGACCTCCCTCTACCTCGAACGCGAGAGACTCTTCGCGCTCGCCGACGGCGCAGCGCTCGCGGGGGCGGAGGCCTTCGACCTCGACGAGGTCGCCGTCGTCGATGGACATCCACGTCCTAGGCTCGAATCGACCGATGTCGGCGTCGCGGTCGCCGAGTTTCTCGCGTCGTCCGTGTCCGACGGGTTCGACGGACTCGAGGTTGCGCACGCGGCTACCGGCGACGGCCGGAGTGCGACCGTCACGCTGTCGGCCGTGTGGCATCCGCCCGTCGTATCGGTGCTGGTGCCGTCGGGCATCCGTATCGACGTGACGTCGAGCGCGCGAAGCATCTTCTGGTGACCGGGATCCACCAACGTCAGTGGGCGTGCCTGCTGCGCCGCACCGCGTAGAGAACGCCTGCTGCGCAGGCGACCAACAAGACCGACACGCCGACGGTAACGAGCACCGAGCCGATCGCCGCCGGGATGCTCACGCCGGTCGTGCCGTTCCCGCCGTGGGTACCGTCGCCCTGCGATCCGCCCGACGGGTTGGAGCCCGACGTGTCGGACCCGCCCGAGCCGCCACCGCCGAGCGCTCCCTGCGGACTCGCCTGAGCCGGAGAGCCCGTGGATGTGGAAGAGGGCACGGGCTGCGCTGTCGCAGGCGCGGCCGTCGCTGACGACACCGTGCAGGTGCGGCTCTGGTACGAGACGACGTGTCCCGGGTCCGTGATCAGCGCGCCGCCGCCGTTGTAGCCGTGGTCGGGCGCTCGGGGCCCGCAGCCGCCGAAGGTGTTCCCGATCGATGCGTCCACATCACCACCGGCGTTCAGGGCCACGGTGATGGCGGCGTTCGTCACACCGGCGAAGTCGGTGCCGATGACCGTGACCGAGTCGCTCAGACTGTGAGCCGCGACCAGCAGCCCGGTGGAGAATCCCGCGAGGTCGGAGTTCTCCACGTTGATGACGGATGACGGCCCGTCGTCCCCCGTGACCTCGACGCCTGCGCCGCGGCCGCCGCCTCCTCCTGACGCGTTGAGCCGGGAGATCTCCGCACCGCGACTGCCGGTCACGGTCACCGCCGGCCCCGTGATGTCCAGCGCAAGCGTGTCATCGATGATGGCGTTGGTCACCGCGCG
>JBQCJQ010000450.1:0-3374 GCA_051952615.1 Humibacter sp. | reverse complement strand
CGAGGTCCGCTCCGACCTCGGAGTCGAGCGGCCGACGTACGAGGGACCGGTGGGCATCCTCTCGGTGGTCGCCGAGGCCGCAGAAGCTGTCGGCATTCCGACGCTGTCGCTCTGGGCGTCGGTACCGCACTACGTGCACAACTCCCCCAGCCCGAAGGCGATGCTCGCACTCATCGAGAAACTCGAGCAGATCATCGACGTGACGGTGCCGCGCGGCGACCTGGTCGCCGACTCGGCAGCATGGGAGAGCGGAATCGACGCGCTCGCCGCGGATGACGAAGACATGGCCTCCTACATCGAGCAGCTCGAGCAGGCCCGAGACACCGTCGACTCGCCGGAGGCCAGCGGCGAGGCGATCGCGCAGGAGTTCGAGCGCTACCTGCGCAAGCGCGGTGACGGTCGCGGCGACAAGGGTGACGGCCGAGGGCCGGACGAACCGTGGCGGCGCGACTGACTCTGTCGCTTCCCTACTCGACCTGCGGCGAAAGGTCGATGCCCAGCAGGGCGTCCGCGATGGTGCGGACCAGGGCCGGGTCATCCGTGCCGGCTTCGGCGGCCTCGTCGATGACCGCGAGGGCACCTGGGGTGTCGAGGTTGTCGGCGAGCCGGGCGCGCACCCGCTCGAGCACAGCAGAGGCAGACACTCCGTCGTCGGCTGACCGGATGCCCTTCCATCGCTCGAGTCGGCGCAGGGCTTCGTCGAGCTGCGCGTCGGTCCACTCCCATTCCTCGTCGTAGCGGTGGGCGAGGAGCGCGAGCCGGATGCCGGCAGCGGGAACACCGCTCGCCAGCAGGTCGGAGACCAGCACGAGGTTGCCGAGCGACTTGCTCATCTTCTCGCCCTGATATGACAGCAGGCCTGCGTGGCTGTACACCTTGGCGAGAGGATGACCGCTCAGCGCGGCCGCGTGACCCGCGCTCATCTCGTGGTGCGGGAAGGAGAGGTCCGCTCCCCCGCCCTGCACGGTGAAGTCGTGGCCGAGGTGGTCGAGCGCGATGACCGAGCACTCGATGTGCCACCCGGGCCGTCCGGGGCCGACCACCGAGTCCCACGACGGCTCCCCGTCGCGGGCTGCACGCCACAGCAGAGGGTCGAGCGGGTCGCGTTTGCCCGCGCGGTCGGGGTCTCCGCCCCGTTCGGCCGAAAGGTGGAGCATCCCATCGCGATCGAGATTGCTCTCGTCGCCGATGCGCCACGGTGCGACGCGCTCGGCGGCTGCGATGTCGAAGTAGAGGTCATCCCCTTCGGAATCGGGAGTGTCGACGGGGTAGGCGATGCCGCGATCCTTGAGGGTCTTCACGGCCTCTGCGATGGGGTCGATGACCTCGGTGACGGCGACGTAGTCCTGGGGAGGCAGGATGCGCAGCGCGGTCATGTCGCTGCGGAAGAGCTCGATCTGCTGATCGGCGAGCTCGCGCCAGTCGACGCCCGTCTTCGCAGCACGCTCCAGCAGCGGATCGTCGACGTCGGTGATGTTCTGCGCGTAGTGCACCTCGAGTCCGGCATCCAGCCAGACCCGCTGCAGCGTGTCGAACGCCAGGTAGGTGTTGGCGTGGCCGATGTGCGTCGCGTCGTACGGAGTGATGCCGCAGACGTAGAGCCTGGCGATCACGTCGTCGGGTGCTGAGCATCGCAGCTCTCGGCTCGCACCGTCGTACAGCCACGGCGCCTTGCCCGCGCCGGGAAGGGAAGGAACCGGCGGTCTCCGCCACGACTCAGGCATGCGCCACTCCGGTCGCCAGCAGGATGATCAGCAGTGCGCCGAGCGCGACGCGATAGATCACGAACGGCAGGAAGCTGTGCCGCGAGATGTAGCGCATGAAGAACGCGATGACGAGGAGCCCAACGGCGAACGCGACGGCCGTGGCTCCCAGCGTGTCGATGCCGCTGAACACCTCGGGGGTGCAGCTGTGCGCGAGCGCCTCCTGGGAGCCCGCAACGCAGGGCGACTTGGCCACCTTGTAGAGCTCGAACAGGCCGCTGCCGAACACCGCTGGCATCGCGAGAAGAAAGGAGTATCGTGCGGCTGCCGCGCGCTGGTAGCCCATGAAGAGTCCGGCCGCGATGGTGCCACCCGAGCGTGAGACGCCGGGCACAAGGGCGAGCGACTGGGCGAAGCCGTAGATCACGGCGTGACCCCAGGTGAGATCGGCGACGCGGCGCTTCTTCGCCCCGATCCTGTCCGCCACCCACAGCACGATGCCGAACACGATGAGCATCACCGCGACGATCCACAGGGACCGGAACGTGGTCTCGATCGCGTTCTGGAAGAGCACGCCGAGAATGACGATCGGGATGCTGCCGACGATGATCATCCAGCCGAGACGTGCCGTCGGGTCGTTCCGAGGGATGCGGCCGAACAGGGCCAGGAACCAGTTCTTGATGATGTGCACGACATCGCGCCAGAAGTAGACGAGTACCGCGAGCTCGGTGCCGAGCTGGATGATCGCGGTGAAGGCTGCGCCGGGGTCATCCCCCGTGCCGAGCAGCTCGCCGAAGATGCGGATGTGCGCGCTGGACGACACGGGGAGGAACTCGGTGAGTCCCTGAACGAGGCCCAGGATCAGGGCATTGACGAAATCCATCGCTCGCTTTCGGTCGGGTCCGGGGTGCCCGGCTCAGTAGGTTGCCAAGAGCTCGCGCAACACGGCGCGGCCGAAGACGAGCGAGTCGAGCGGAACCCGCTCGTCGACGCCGTGGAACATGGCGGGGAAGTCGGTGTCGGCGGGGAGTTTGAGCGGTGCGAAGCCGTATCCCGTGATGCCGAGCAGGCTGAGCGCCTTGTTGTCCGTGCCGCCGGAGAGCAGGTACGGCAGCACTGATGCCTCCGGATCGTGCTTCAGGAGTGCGCCGCTCATGGCGTCGACGAGGGGGCCGGCGAACGGCGTCTCCAGGCCGATGTCTCGGTGCACGATCTCGATCTCGATGTCGTCGTCGAGCAGTTCGCGAAGCTGGGAGAGGGCGTCATCCTCTTCGCCCGCGAGCGTGCGGATGTCGACGAGGGCCTCGGCCCGCTCCGGAACCACGTTGTGCTTGTATCCGGCCTTGAGGAGGGTGGGGTTGCTCGTCGTGCGCAGCGTCGCCTGGATGAACCCGGAGGCCGTTCCGCTCCGCAGCACCACCTCGTCAGGGCCGAGCGCGACCGGGTCGACGTCGAGCAACCGAGCCAACTCGTCGACGAGCTGGGTCGTGGTGTCGGTCAGACGGATGGGCCACTCGTGCCTTCCGATCGCGACGACCGCCTCAGCGAGCTTGGTGACCGCGTTGTCGCGCACCAGGCGGGAGCCGTGCGCCGCCCTGCCGCGGGCGACCAGTCGGATCCAGACCAGGGACTTCTCCCCCGTCTGCAGCAGGTATGCCCGTTTGCCTGCGA
>JBQCJQ010000449.1:0-5746 GCA_051952615.1 Humibacter sp. | reverse complement strand
CCCAGGAGTCGAACAGCTGCGCCGCGCTTGCGCCGGCGAGCACCTGAGCACGCAGGAAGGTGCCCGTGATGTCGGCGGCCCAGGTCATCAGGGCGTGCCAGGCATCCGGATCGGCGTGCATCAGAGTCCGGGCGCGGATGTGATCCTTCGACGGACCGCCTTCCACGAGGTAGGCCGCAAGGGTGAAGGGCGCCCCCGCGAAGCCGATGAGCGGAACGTCGCCCAGCTCGCCGAGACCCGCGACGGTGCGCCGCACCCCTTCGGCGATCGGCTCGAGGGCTTCGGGCTCGAGGGTCGGCAGCGCGGCGACATCCGCGGCGGTGCGCACGGGAGCGCCGAGCACGGGGTCCTTGCCCGGCACGATGTCGACACCGACGCCCGCGAGCTTGAGCGGCACGACGATGTCGCTGAAGAAGATGCCGGCGTCGACGTGGTGCCTGCGTACCGGCTGCAGCGAGATCTCGCTCGACATCGCCGGGTCGAGACAGGCGTCCAGCATCGCGGTGCCGATGCGCAGCTCGCGGTACTCGGGCAGCGAGCGGCCGGCCTGACGCATGAACCAGACGGGGAGCACCTCTGGCCGACGGCCGGAATACGCGGTGATCAAGGGAGAGCGAGAGGTGCGGCCGTCGACGAGCGGATGCTCGGCGCCGAGTGCACCTTCGCGTGTCGCCTGCTCAGTCTCGGGTAGGGCGTGCGGCTGCGAGGGGCTGAAAGTCACGCTCTCGATTCTCACACCTGCACCTGAACGGGGCACCGGCCGATACGAGGCAGCATCGCCGACCCGGGCGGCGCCCGGCCTGCGCGACTGAGGCAGGCGGCGCTGCGTCCTGGCGTCCCGATTGCGATCTGCGTTCGTACCGACCGGCGGTACCTGAGACTTTCTCAGGATCGTACTCGCATTGGCTCCGTCCACGCTCACAGATTCGTCGGCGTACCATCGAATCCGTGCTTCTCTGCTTCACCGCAAGCCACCGCACGGCCGATTTCGAGCTTCTCGAGCGGCTCGAACGGCACGCGGGCGACGTCGACGCGGCACTGCGAGAGCGCACGGATGCCTTCGCGGGATCCGTCGTCTTGGCCACGTGCAACCGGTTCGAGACCTACCTCGATGTGACGGATGACGCCCGTGCGAACGCTTCCGACCTCGTGCTCGACACCGTCAGCGCGATCACCGGCGTGCCCCACGACGACCTCGAGGCCTCGACCGCGGTCGTGCACGAGGGCGCCGTCGCCGACCACCTTTTCTCCGTGGCGAGCGGACTCGAGTCCCTTGTCGTCGGCGAGGGTGAGATCGCCGGCCAGGTGCGGAGAGCGCTCGAGACAGCGCGTTCGCACGGCAGTGCATCCCGCGATCTCGAGAGACTGTTCCAGAACGCGTCCCGCGTGTCGCGCGAGGTCAAGAACGGCACGAAGGTCGGCTCGGCCGGGCGGTCGATCGTTCGGCTTGCACTCGAGCTGGCGGACAGCCGCATCGCCGACTGGTCGAGCGCCCGCATCCTGCTCGTCGGCACCGGCAACTACGCGGCCGCGAGCCTGAAGGCGCTGCGCGACCGCGGCGCCGAAGACGTGCGGGTGTGGTCGCGCACCGGTCGGGCGCAGGCGTTCGCGACCAAGCACGACATCGAGGCCGTCGAGCGCGACGGGCTCACCGAAGCGGTCGCGACATCCCAACTCGTCGTCACGTGCAGCGTGGCGCCCACCGTTCTGCTCGATCGTGAGCTGGTCGAGCAGGCGAGCAGGCGCGACGACGCCGTCGTCCACCGCCTCATCGTCGACCTCGGGCTTCCGCGCAACGTCGACCGGGACGTCACCTGGGTCACCGGCACCGAGTTGCTCGACCTGGAGACCATCGGGCTGCACGCGCCGCTCGAAGACTTCCAGGCGACCGACCGCGCGCGCTCGATCGTGAGCGACGCTGCCGCGGAGTTCGCCGCCAAGGGCGACGAGCGTGCGGCCGAGCCCGCCCTGGTCGCCCTGCGCAGTCACGTGCTGGGCCTCGTCGAGGCGGAAGTGGCCCGTGCGCGCGAGCGCGGGGATGCCTCGCAGCAGACCGAGGCTGCGCTGCGACACCTCGCGGGCGTGCTCCTTCACACGCCGTCGTTGCAGGCGCGAGAGCTCTCCCGCGACGGCGATGCCGACGCCTTCGTGGCAGGTGTCGCCGCGGTGTTCGGGCTCGATTCGGATGCGGCGCCAAGGCTGCGTATCGTTGCTGACGAAGGCCGAGCATCCTGAGCCGGTGACGACGGAGCACGACGACCTGCACGACGAGGAGACAGGGCGCATGAGCACGGAGACGGGCACAACGCACGGCGATGCCGGGTTGCTGGCACTGCCGTTCGAGACGCGCGAGCTGAGGACCGAGCGGCTCCGGCTGCGCCCCCTCACGAAGAGCGATCTCGAGCACCGCAGCGAGAACTACCAGACCCGCACCGATGTCGTGCGCTACCTCCGCTGGGAGGTGCACGACCACGACGAGCCAGCGAAGAACCTCGAGAAGCGCATCGCGCTCGAGCGGCTGGCCAACGACGGCGACGGCCTCATCTTCGCCGTCGAGCTCTGCGCGACCGACGACTCCGACGACCACAGGACCATCGGCGACGTCAGCCTGTTCGTGAAGAGCGCCAAGGACGCCCAAGTCGAGATCGGATGGGTCTTCCACCCCGCCGTTCACGGCCGCGGCTACGCGACCGAGGCGACGAAGGCCCTGCTGGGCGTCGCGTTCGGCGAACTCGGCGCGCACAGGGTCTATGCGGAACTGGATGCCGCCAACGAGGCCTCCGCAAGGCTGTGCGAGATTCTCGGGATGACCCGCGAGGCACTCCTTCGCGAGCGGGACCACCTCGACGGGGACTGGCGCGACGTGGCCATCTTCGGACTGCTCGACCGCGAGTTCACGGCGGCGGACAAGTCCTGACGCGGTAGACCTCACCAGGTAGGCCCGACCGTCGTCGGGCGCGTGCCTCGCTGCCTGCCGCGAGGCGACGCGATAGACCAAGGGCATGACGGACTCAGCTGCAAGGCGCCCGCTCGCACGACGACTCGACCCGGATCGCCGCTCGATCGGCGCGACGAGCTTTCTCGTCGTCGACGTCGCGGCGACGGCCCTCTTCGGTCTGGAGGGCGGTCTCACCGCCACCGCCTCGGGGCTCGACATCTTCGGCATCGCCATCATCGGCTTCGCCACGGCGCTCGCGGGCGGCATCCTGCGCGACGTCCTGCTCGGCGATCTCCCGCCGGCCGCCTTCGGGTCGCCCGCGCGCATCGTCGCCGCGCTGCTCGCCAGCGCACTCGCCTACGCGCTCGACGTCGCTCACATCACGCTGCCGCACGAGGCCATCCTCATGGTCGACGCCGGAGCGCTCGCCCTCTTCGCGGTGACCGGAGCCGAGAAGGCCGCGGTGCGGGGGTGCAACCTCTGGGTGGTCACGCTGCTCGGCACCGTCACGGCGGCGGGCGGCGGGGTGCTGCGCGACGTTCTGCTGAACAGATTGCCGCTCATCCTGAACACGGATGTCTACGCGACCGCGGCAGCGGCGGGATCACTCGTCGTCGGCATCGCGCTTCGATTCAGGTGGAAGCCACTGCCCGCCATGGCGGCCGGCTTCGCGGTCTGCCTCGTGCTGCGGGTGCTGGCGATCCTGCTGCACTGGGAGCTGCCGCGTCTCGACGGCTGACCGGGGTTCGCGCGAACACGATGGCGTGTCGCTCGGGCGAGCCCCCGTCGTGCGACGCCACTTCTGCTGCACGATGGGGGCATGAGCGATCAGCAGGGGTTCCCCGATCCGTTCGGGGATGACGGCAGTTCGGGTAACGGCGCCGGGGGCGGCGGACCGGAGGGCCCGGACAAGCGGGGCGTACGCGGGCGCACGATCGCCATCATCGTGCTGTCGATCGCGGTGGTGGTGCTGATTCTCGTCGTCGCCTCGCTCGTCTTCGCCGAGGGGACGAAGATCCAGCCGACCGCCAGTCCCATCGTCACACCGACCGAGCCGAGCACCAGTCCGACGCCGAGCCCGACCCCGACACCCACGACGACGGATGACTCGCACAGGTGCACCGTCGACGACCTCTCGGTGACCCTCGGTCAGTTCAACGGAACGGCGGGCAGCGAGTACGTTCCGATCCAGTTCACGAACACGTCGTCGTCGCCGTGCGACCTGCACGGATTCCCGGGCGTCTCGTTCGTCGGCAAGGGCAACGGCACCCAGCTCGGCGCCGCGGCGGACTGGGACACGTCGAAGCCGATCGTGCAGAACACGCTCCAGCCGAACGCCACGGTCGTTGCGAACCTGCAGATCGCCTTCGCGGGCAACTACGACGCGTCGGAGTGCCAGCCGCTCGCGGCGGACGGCCTGAGGATCTACCCGCCGCACTCGACCCAGTCGGTCTTCGTGAAGACGACCAACCAGACAGCGTGCCAGAACTCCTCGGTCCACCTGCTGACGGTCACCACCCCGGTGGCCCCGCAGAAGTGAGCCGCTGAGGCGCACGAGGTTCTCCTGAGAGGCGAACGGGGAGACGGGCGGGCACCCGGCGATCTAGTGTCGTGACATGGAGAACGCCAAGACGGCCTTCATCATCGGCGGAACGGGTCAGATCGGTGCTGCGGCCGCGCGACATCTCGCGGAGGCCGGCTGGTCGGTGCTGATCGGGCATCGCGGGGTGCACGAGGGCGACACCTCGCTGGCGGAGCTCGACGTCACCAGCGTGCGCGTCGATCGGGAGGACACCGAGTCGCTCATCCAGCTCGCCGACGGGCACGATCTCGTGCTCGACACGGTCGCCTACGAGCCGAAGCACGCGGAGCAACTCGCTCAGCTCTCCGGGTCGGTGGGCTCGATCGTGGTGATCTCGACGGGTGCCGTCTATCGGGATGCCGAGGGTCGCAACATCGACGGCGCCGCCGAGGCTGCGCAGTTCCCCCGCTTTCCCGTCCCCATCGACGAGGACCAGCCGACGGTGACGGAGGGGCCGCCGACGTACGGCGTGCTCAAGGCTCAGCTGGAGCGTGCGCTGCTGGATGTCGATGACCTGCCGGTGAGCATCCTGCGACCCGGAGCGGTGCATGGGCCGTTCAGCGAGGCGTTGCGCGAGTGGTTCTTCATCGGTCGCGTTCGGGACGGGAGGAAGCACGCGCTCGTGGCGTACGACGGGCAGAGCCGGTTCAATCCGACATCCACCGCCGCCATCGCCGAGCTCACCAGACTCTGCGGCGAGCGCCCCGGCAAACGGGTGCTCAACGTGGCAGACGACGACGTGACGGTGACCGACATCGCGCACGCCGTGCTCGACGCGATGAGAGCGGACATGGAGCTGATCACGCTGCCCGGCGCGCCGGAGGGCGGCGTGGGAGGTACCCCGTGGTCGACGCCGACGCCGGTCGTTCTCAGCATGGAGCGTGCCCGCGACGAGCTGGGGTTCGAGCTGCCCGCGCCCTACCGCCAGTCGGTGCGCGACGACATCGAGTGGATCGTGGATGTCGTCGACGGCGCGAAGCACAGGCAGCTCGGCTGGCGTGACCTCTTTCCGCACCTGGTGCGCCGCTACGGCGCGGATGCCTGGTTCGACTACGCGGCGGAGGACGAGTACCTCCGTCACGCCACGCCCAGGTAGGCCTCCTTGATCGCTGAGTCGTCGAGAAGCTCGCGCCCCGTGCCGGAGTGCGTGATCGTGCCGGTCTCCAGCACGTAGGCGCGATGGGCACGCGCCAGCGCCTGGTTCGCGTTCTGCTCGACCAGGAGGA
>JBQCJQ010000448.1:0-3814 GCA_051952615.1 Humibacter sp. | reverse complement strand
GCGGTCACCGTCAAGGCGGTGCTCGCCCGTGACACCCCGTGGGGCGAGGCCGGGCACGTGGTCGCGTGGGGGCAGCGTGTCCTTGCCGCCGTCGAGCCTCGGGCGAACCAGGGCGGCCTGCCCGAGCCCGTGCGACTCGAGCCCGTGCGGCCCGAGCTTGAGCGGCCCGAGGCTGCCCGGGCGCATGCGCCGTCATCCATCACACATGATCCCCGCCTGGGCCGAGTCGTCTTCGACGGGCGAACCGGGCGGTTGAAGCGGTGGGGCGAGCTCGAGCTCGATGTCCCGTGGCTCGACCTCCACCGGGCACCGACGGAGAACGATCACGGCCAGGGCGACCTCAACGACATCGCGTCGGTCTGGCACGCCACGGGCCTCGACCGCCTGCTGCACCGCACAGACGCCATCGAGCAGGGCGAGGGCTGGCTCCGTGTCGCCGGTCGCACCGCTCCGGCGTCGCACCCGCACGGGGTCTACTGGACGATGCTGTGGCGAGCGGATGACCGCGGTCTGGTCCTCTCAGTCGCCGCCTCCTTCGTCGGGCCGTGGAGCGACACCCCGTTCCGTCGGCGCGACATCTGGGTGCCCCGCCTCGGCCTGCTGTTCGCGCTCCCCGGCGGATATCAGACGGTCGAGTGGTACGGCCGGGGCCCTGGGGAGACCTACGTCGACTCGTTCGAGGGGTCGCGCATCGGCGCCTTCGCGACGAGCATCGACGGGCTGCAGGTGCACTATCCGGTTCCGCAGGAGAACGGCAATCACGTGCAGACGCGACGCCTCGTGCTGCGCGGTGCCGGTCTGGGCGCACTGCGGGTCGACGGGATGCCGACCTTCGACTTCACCGCACGACGCTGGACCTCGCTCGATCTGCAGAACGCGAACAAACCCCACGAGCTCGTCGACTCGGGCACGGTGTGGCTCAACGTCGACCACGCGCAGCAAGGGATCGGCTCGGCGTCGGTGGGACCGGCGCTGCCGGAGCGATATCGCATCCCTCGCGAGCGCACTCGCTGGAGCGTCAGACTCCAGCTCGCGTGACGTCAACGGGCATGAGGCTCACTCGCCCAGAGCGTGCAACCGCACCAGGAAGTCGTCGTCTCCGACCTGTCCGCCTTTGAGCACCAGCTCGAGGCCATCGATCGCGTCGTCGTCGGCGTGGGCGCGCAGCACGACGATGTTCGCCCACGGGTTGGCGGCGATGGAGAGCGAGTCCACGCCCAACAGCCGGATGACGCGGCTGGAGGTGTCTCCACCGCAGACGACGACGCGCCTGGAGGCGCCCTCTTCCGCCACCGCGGCGACGACCTCCGCGGCGCTGTCCGCGATCCCCTGCAGCGTGATGGGCGCCCCGTTCGACGTCTGCTCGAGCCCGTCCGAGGCGAGCACCACGCTGCGACCGGACCTCAGGGCCGTCAGGACGGCGGGGATGACGTCCGAAACCCTCGGCACGGGGAGCGGAAGCACCAGCCATCCCACGTCACCCGCCGCCGCGATCTGACGTCGGGTCTGAGCCGAGCGGCTGCCGGAGACGGCGAGGATCGGGCCGGCGCTTCCCGTGCTCGTCGGCAGTGCGGCGGAGTCCCCCGGCGCCGCTGCCGCGAGCGCATGGCTGAGGCCGCCGGAACCGAGTGCGAACAGCGGAGCGGGCAGGGAGAGGATGGCCGTGCCGATCGTCTCCAGCTGTTCGTCGTTCAGCGCGTCGAGCACGACGGCGGCGGCATCCGACTCCCGCAGGATCGCGGCGATAGCCTCCGCCGACTCGTAGCTCGTGAACGGGAGGTGCTCGATGGGCAGAGCGGTCTGCCTCGCGAGGTGCAGCGCCAGGTCGGACTCGTCCATCGGGGTCGACGGGTGCGTCGACATCGTCGGCTGGCGGTCGAGCCGATGGACGACGCCGTTCTCGGCAGCGAAGTGGTGTCCGAAGACCGTGTAGCGCCCGAAGTCCGGCTGGGCGAACAGTACGGGCACCGTCGCGGTGGGAACGACGCTGCGACCCAGCTCGATCACCCGTCCGAGACTGCCGATGTACGGCGAGGAATCGGCTGTCGAGCACGCCTTGTACTGCAGGATGCGCGGGTGCAGCGACGCGAGCGCCTCGAAGACCGGAAGCAGCTCGGCCTCGAGTTCGTCCGTCGGCAGGGACCGCGCGATCCCCGCGATGCCGACGGCGTCGCTGTGCTTGGCGGCGTCGCGCAGGCGCTCCGGCGCCGGGAGGCCGACGAACAACCGCGCGGTCCAGCCTCGACGCGAGAGCTGCAGGAGCGCGTCGACGCTCCCGGTGAAGTCGTCGCCGTAGAAGGCGACCCGTGGCTCAGACACGCACCGAGTCGACGCGCACCGGCCCGAACAGCTCCGTAGCGCGTCGCAGTGACTCCGAGTTCTCGAGCGCGGTCATCGCGTCCTCGCCGCGAGCAGCGGAGGCCCACGCCTCCCGCATGCTGGCGACACCCGCCGCGGCGCCGTCCGGATGACCGTGGATGCCCCCGCCGGCCAGCACGAGCAGGTCGGTCGTCCCGACGGCCTCGAGCGTGGCGTGCGCGAGACCGGCCCACTGCCCGGAGGAGAGCACCGGCACGGTGGACGTCAGGCCGAGCAGCGGTTCACGCACCGCGGCGATGGAGTCGAGCACTTCGGCATCCGTCTCGTAGAACTTGTTGCTGATCCCGTTCGTGTGCAGATGGTCTGCGCCGCAGAGGCGCACGAGCTTCTGCCACGCACGGAACCCTATCCCGAGTTGCTCCGATCGGCTGATCGCGCCGAACATGGCCCGGTGGCCGTGGATGGGCACGCTGGAGAAACTGCGCAGGTACTCGAGGCCCGCGAGGCCGACCAGGTTCACGCACGCCATCACGCACGTGCCGCCGGCGTTCACGACCAGATCGTGGTTGGCCTCGAGCCGTCCGATGTCGTCGGTGATGTTGAAGGCGTACATGGGCTTCACGCCCGTGCGGTCGGCGTGGCGTTCCAGCACGGGCATCACGGCCTTCACGCGCTCGGCGAGAGGCGCCCTTCGTCCGTTGCCCTGCAGCTCGTCGTCCTTGATGAAGTCGATGCCGGCGGAGGCCAGCTCGTCGACGACCTCGGCGATCTCGTGCGGCGCGAGGCCGATGCTCGGCTTGATGATCGTGCCGAGCAGCACACCGGAGGGCCGGCCGACGAGACGCCTGGTGCCCTCCACCCCGAACTGCGGACCGGAGTAGCGCTCGGTGAACCCGACCGGAAGGTCGAGGTCGACGAGCTTCACCGCGGCGAGCTCCTTCACCTCGAAGAGGTTTCCGGCGACGGCGGCGAGCAGATTGGGAATCGACGGCCCGAAGTTATCGAACGGGAACCTCAGCCGGAGGCGAGCCCTGCGCCGCGCCGACGGGTCGCCGACGGTGCCGGGCAGCGGAGATGCGCCGGTGAGCGGCAGCTCCTCGAGGTCGGCGATCTGCGCCGCGAATCGCGCACGCACGTCATCCGATTCGCGCTCGACGCGCACGAAGGTGCCGGTGGACTGTTCGCCCGCCAAGATCTCGGCCGCCTTGCGCAGCGGCAGCGACGTCTCGATGATGTAGGTCGCGGTGACGTACTGGTTCTGCATCGGGCTCACCACACGACCGGAAGCCAGACGGACATCTCCGACGCCCCGCGGTTGCCCCACGCGAAGTAGGGGACGAGCCGGGTCTCGACGGTCTCGAGGTCGTTGTCGGAGAGGTCTTCGTAGAGCGACCCTGTTCCGCCCTCCGGCAGCACGGCCAGCGAGACAGGGATGACCTGCATGGCGTGCCCGGCGACCTCGCCCGCCACGGCGGTCAGCTCGGTGCCCCGGCGG
>JBQCJQ010000447.1:0-2643 GCA_051952615.1 Humibacter sp. | reverse complement strand
AGGGCAGTCGCTCGGTGCCCACCGGAGATCTCTCGGTCGGCGATCGGGTGCTGGTGCGCCCTGGGTCCGCCATCCCGGCCGACGGCACCGTCGTGACAGGCCGCAGCGACGTCGACGAGTCGCTCCTCACGGGAGAGTCGGCGGCCGTGGTGAAGGATGCCGGGGCATCCGTCGTCGCAGGCAGCGTGAACGGCTCCGGCTCGCTCACCGTCGAGGTGACGAAGGAACGGGATGACACCGCGCTCGCCGGCATCATGCGCCTCGTCGCGCAGGCTCAGGCCAGCAAGTCCGGCGCACAGCTACTCGCCGATCGGGCGGCAGGATGGCTGTTCTACGCTGCGCTCGCCTCGGCTGCCGTGACGCTCGTCGTCTGGCTGTTCGTCAGCCCCGGTGACCCGGGGTTCGTGCTCGAGCGCGTCGTCACCGTGCTGATCATCGCGTGCCCGCACGCGCTGGGCCTTGCCATTCCGCTTGTGGCGCAGATCGCGACGTCGCTGGGAGCGAAGAACGGCATCCTGGTACGCAGCCGCGCAGCGCTGGAAGACGCACGCCGCATCGACGTCGTGCTGTTCGACAAGACAGGCACGCTCACGCAGGGGCGCCAGGGTGTCGCCTCCGTCGCGGTGGCCGCCGGGGAGAGCGAAGAGCGCGTGCTGGCGCTCGCCGCGTCGGTCGAGGCCGAGGCGGAGCATCCGATCGGCCGGGCGATCGTGGAGTCGGCGCGGGAGCGAGGCCTCAGGTCCGCGAACGCCGTCGGCTTCTCTGCGCAGGCCGGCAGGGGAGTGGTCGGGACCGTCGAGGGTATGACGGTGACCGTCGGATCGCCCAGGGTCGTCGCTGAGCGCGGGCTCGAGGTCGCACCGCAGCTTGCCGATGCCGCCGAGCGCGCGCAGGCGGACGGCAACACCGTGGTGTTCGTCGTGACGGGCGACGCGGGAGCCGAGCGGGTGATCGGTGCGATCGCGATCGCCGATGTGGTGCGCGAGGAGTCGAGGGAGGCCGTTGCTGCACTCAAGCGGCGCGGCGTGCGCGTCGCGATGCTCACGGGTGACTCGAAGGCGGTGGCCGACGCGGTTGCTGCCGGGTTGGGCATCCACGAGGTGATCGCCGAGGTGCTGCCCGACCAGAAGGCGGCGGCGGTCTCTACGCTGCAGGCGGATGGCTCGCGCGTGATGATGGTCGGCGACGGCGTCAACGACGCTCCCGCCCTCGCGCAGGCGGATGTCGGTGTCGCGATCGGGGCCGGTACGGATGTCGCGATCGAGTCGGCGGGCATGGTGCTCGCGTCGAGCGATCCGCGCGGGGTGCCGATGACGATCGCACTGTCGGCGCACACGTACCGCAAGATGACGCAGAACCTGTGGTGGGCGGCCGGATACAACATCGTCGCGATCCCGCTCGCGGCCGGCGTTCTGGAGCCGTTCGGGGTCGTCGTCTCACCGGCGCTCGGTGCCGTTCTGATGAGCGTGTCGACGATCGTGGTCGCCGTGAACGCGCAGTTGCTGAGGCGCGTGCGGCTGGGTTGACCGTGTCGGGGGCCGGTGCTCCGCCATAATCGGGTGCATGACGAGCACGCCGGCCCCCGACGTACCCGCATCGGCAGCCGCCCTGAAGCTGATCGCCGTCGCCATCAATCCGCAGGCGTCGTTCGGAAAGCATCGGGGAGTCGGCCCTGCCGTGGTCTCTGCCCTCGAGGCCGTCGGGCACAGGGTGCTCGTGATTGCGCAGCCGAACTACGAGCTGCTGCGCCGGGAGACGGGCCGGGTCGTCGAGCAGGAAGCGCTCGACGCCCTCGTGGTGGTCGGCGGTGACGGCATGGTGAGCCTCGGCGTCAACCTGGTTGCGGAGACGGATGTCGCCCTCGGCATCGTCGCGACCGGAACCGGCAACGACATGGCGCGCACCCTCGGACTTCCGATCGACGACCCCGACGCCGGGATCGCTCGCCTGAAGGACGCCCTCTGCCGCGAGCCGCGGCGCATCGACCTCGGCCGGGTGAGGCACGGGGAGCTCTCCACCTGGTTCGGATGCGTGCTCTCCGCCGGCTTCGACGCGGTGGTGAACGAGCGCGCGAACCGGATGACCCGCCCGAGGGGGTCCAGCAGATACACCCTGTCGATGGTGCGTGAGCTGCTCACCTTCCGACCGATCGCCTACCGGCTGGAGGTGGACGGTGTGACATCCGATCGCTCGGCCATGCTGGTGTCGGTGGCGAACGGACGCTCCATCGGGGCAGGCATGATGATCACGCCCGACGCCCAGCTCGACGACGGGATGCTCGACCTCTTCGTCGTCGAGGCCATGTCACGGCTCAAGCTGCTCCGCGTCTTCCCGAGGGTTTTCAAGGGAACGCACACGAGCCTCCCTGAGGTGTCGATCGTGCGGGCGCGCAGCGTGAAGCTGCAGGCCGAGGGCGCGATCGCCTACGCGGATGGCGAGCGCGTCGGCCCCCTCCCCGTGGAGGTCACCGTGGTGCCCCGCGCGATGAGCGTGCTCGTCTGAGCGCTGCGGTTTTCGCGCTGCGTCGTTCGCGCTGCCGGCCTCGCGCTCACCTCGCACCGAGCGCGTCGAGCCACCACCCGCCCGCCGACCCACCACCGAACCGCCGAGCCACCACCTTGTGCGCGCACATACGGTGGTGGC
>JBQCJQ010000446.1:0-2405 GCA_051952615.1 Humibacter sp. | reverse complement strand
AGGCTCGCCCTCGCGGCGGATGAACCCGCCGCCGATCGAGTAGTACGTCTCCTCCGAGACGACGTCGCCTGCGGCATCCCGCGCGCTCAGCGTCATGGCGTTCGGATGCCCGGGCAGTCGCGTGCGCGGCGCGAACGCGATGCACTCCCTGTCGAACGGCACGGGGTGGGTGCCATCGAGTCGCAACGCTCGACCGTCCGGCCAGCCCGTCCAGGCGGCGCGCACGACGTCGGGGTGGACTGTCTCCGGTTCGAGACCCTGCAGCCCGGCGACCACCGCGTCGGGTGTGCCGTGGCCGATGCCCGTCGAGCCGAGGGAACCGTAGAGGATGCACGACACGGCGTGAACCCCGCCGAGCAGCCCCTGCTCACGAAGCCGTGCCGCGAAGTCGCGGGCCGCCCGCATGGGGCCGACCGTGTGGGAGCTCGAGGGTCCCACACCGATGGAGAACAGCTCGAACGCCGAGACGTATGCGCTCACCGATCCAGCGTAATCCGCCTGTCTACCGTGGGTTGAGGAGCACGCGAAGCGCGCGTCTCGAAACCTGCGAATCGACCTGAGGGCGGCGTCAGGCGCCGAGCGCCTCCACGATGGCTGCGACGAAGCCGTCGACATCCTCCTCGGTGGTGTCCCACGAGCACATCCAGCGCACCTCGCCGCGTGCGGCGTCCCAGTCGTAGAAACGGTACTGTTGACGCACCCGGTCGGCCGCGTCGTGCGGCAGTGCGGCGAACACACCGTTCGACTCGGTCGCCTGCGTGAAGGACAGGCCGGGCGCCCGGCCGGACGCAACGGCCTCCTCGAGCGATGACCGAAGCCTCGTGGCCATCGCGTTGGAGTGCCGTGCGCTGCGCAGCCAGAGCCCGTCAGTGAGCAGCGCGATCAGCTGTGCGGAGATGAACCGCATCTTGGAGGCCAGCTGCATGTCGAGCTTGCGCAGGAAGTTCAGTCCGTCGGAGGCCTCCGGGTTGAGCACGACGACCGCCTCGCCGAACAGCAGACCGTTCTTCGTGCCGCCGAAGCTGAGCAGGTCGACGCCGGCATCCGAGGTGAAGGCGCGAAGCGGGGCATCCAGGTGCGCCGCCGCGTTGGAGATGCGAGCGCCGTCCATGTGCACGCGCATGCCGAGGGAGTGCGCGTGGTCGGTGATCGCGCGCACCTCGTCGACGGTGTAGCAGGTGCCGAGCTCGGTGGTCTGCGTGATGGAGACCGCGAGCGGCTGTGCGCGGTGCTCGTCGCCCCAGCCCCAGGCCTGCTTGTCGATCAGCTCAGGGGTCAGCTTGCCGTCCGGTGTCTCGACGGTGAGCAGCTTGAGGCCGCCGACACGCTCCGGTGCGCCGCCCTCGTCGGTGTTGATATGCGCGGTGCCGGAGGTGACGACCGCGCCCCAACGCGGCACCATCGACTGCAATGCGGTGACGTTGGCGCCGGTGCCGTTGAACACGGGGAACACCTCGACCTGCGTGCCGAACTGCTCGGCGAAAACCTCGTGCAGGCGTTCGGTGTAGGCATCTTCGCCGTAGGAGATCTGGTGTCCGCCGTTCGCGGCGGCGATCGCATCGATGATCTCGGGATGAGCGCCCGCATAGTTGTCGGAGGCGAACGCGCGTGATTCGGGGTCGTGCAGTCGTGTGGTCATCGTTCCCCATTCTCGTCCGTCGCGGACCGCATCGCAGACCGCACACGACAGCGACTGGGCGGGGCCGACCTCGTCGTCGTGGTGTTCGCCTTCATCGGCATCCGCTGGTTCCGATGGGAGAGTCGCTGACCCGCGCATGCGTGAAGGTCCGCACAGGATGAGCGCCACCTGACCGGTTTTCGCGATCGGGTCTGCCTACGATGCGACCATGCCCCTCTCCCGCGTCGCGAGTGGCTCGCGACTGCGACAGCGGCTTCTGGCGGCGAGCGAGTCGCGCGTCGCGCTGTGGTGCGCCTTCGGCGTCGTGCACGTAGCGCTCGCGGCCCTCGTGCTGACCTCCGACGGCACGCGCCTCGGCGACGTGCTCTCGCACTACCTCCCGTGGGCAGAACGCGCGGTGCACGGGCACGGGGTGGTGGGCATCCAATCGCCGTGGGTCTACCCGATCGCCGCGATCGTGCCCGTTCTGATCCCCATGCTGTTCGGCGCCCACGCGTACGGGGTGACCTGGGTGCTCATGATCACGGTGGCGGATGCCGTCGTCGTGTACCTGCTCAGCTATCGCGGACTGCGGCCGCGCATGGTCGCCGCCTGGTGGTGGCTCGCATTCCTTCTTCTCCTCGGCCCGATCGCCCTCGCTCGCCTGGATGCCGTCTCGGCCGTCATCGCGATCGTCGCCGTCCTCTGGCTGGCGTCCCGCCCACGGGTGGCGGTGGTGCTGCTCACCATCGCCACCTGGATGAAGGTGTGGCCGGCCGCGCTGCTG
>JBQCJQ010000445.1:0-2350 GCA_051952615.1 Humibacter sp. | reverse complement strand
CTGCTCGACGCGCCGATCGTCTTCGGCCGGCGACCGACGGCGAGAACGCGCCGCGGCGTGAGGCCTCTCCTCGTCACCGTCGCCTCACCCCGGTCGCTCGTCTCCGCATCGCACCTGCGCGTCGAGCGCAGCGGTGACGTCGTCGTCGTGACCGACCTGCGGTCGCGCAACGGCACAGCGATCACCCTCCCGGGCTCACGGCCGCGTCGCCTGCGACCGGGCGAGTCGTTCGCCGTTCCCGGCGCTGCAGAGGTCGACATCGGGGACGGTACTATCATCGACATCACCCCGGTGACGCCGTGAGCGGCCTCTTGGAGAGAGGCCTGCGGGTCGCCTGCGTTTGCGCAAGACACCCGAGAGGACGCGTGAGTGACTCAGATCGGGCGTAGCAGCAGACGCCATCACATCGTCGTTCCCGGCAAGGACGGCGCTCGCATCACGCTCGCCTGGGCGGCGCTGACGGACAAGGGATATCGTCGTGCCGTCAACGAGGACAGCCTGATCGCCAAGTCGCCGATCTTCGCCGTCGCCGACGGCATGGGCGGGCACGCAGCGGGCGACTTCGCAAGCTCGGCCGTCGTGACCAGGCTGGCCGAACACGTGTCGGTGCCCTTCATCAAGGAGGAGGGCGTCGACACTGCTCTCCGTGACGCGGTCGACGACATGGGCAGGGGAGTCGGGCAGACCGACCTCGGTACCGGCACGACCGTGACGGGCATCGCGCTGACGATGGCGGAGGGCGAGCCCAACTGGCTCGTCTTCAACATCGGGGACTCCCGCGTCTACGAACTCGAGGACGGCGAGCTGAGACAGCTCACCGTCGACCACTCCATCGTTCAGGAGCTGCTGGACGCCGGCGCGATCACGCCGTCGGAGGCGGAGGTGCATCCGCATTCGAACGTGATCACCAGAGCGGTGGGCTTCAACGAGGAGCCCGTTCCCGACTTCAGCCTCGTGCCCGTGACGGCAGGCACCCGGCTTCTCGCCTGCTCCGACGGTCTCACCAAGGAGCTCACCGAGCACGGCATCCGCCACTACCTCACGGTCGGGACCAGCCCGCTCGACGCCGCGGGACAGCTGTTGGATGCCGCACTCGGCAACGGCGGACGCGACAACGTCACCGTGGTCGTGGTCGACGTTCTCGAGACGCCGGACTCACCGTGGCCGGCCGGAAGACGAGGTATGCAGAGGCATTGACCCGGCTGTCCACACTCACGGCAACCGCCGAGGCTGGCGGTTCTGTGCTTGCCTACAATGGGTGGACGTTTCCGGTCGGGTTCGGGAAACTTCAGCGCGTGACGGGAGGCGTGATGGCCAAGAGGCTGCCCTCGACGCCGCCCAATCTTCCCGGTTTCGCCTACGTGCGTGTGCTCGGCTCCGGCGGCTTCGCCGACGTCTTCCTCTATGAACAGAACATGCCGAGGCGGCAGGTCGCCGTGAAGGTGCTGCTCGCGGAGGTCGTCACGCCCAGTGTGCGGCAGATGTTCCAGGCGGAGGCCAACCTGATGGCCCAGCTGAGCACTCATCCCGCCGTACTGACGGTCTACCAAGCGAGTGTCGCCTCCGACGGCAGGCCCTACCTCGTCATGGAGTTGTGCTCGCCGGCGCTCGGTCAGCGCTATCGGGTCGCGCCGCTCGCCGTGCCAGAAGCGCTCTCGATCGGGATCAAGATCGCCGGGGCCGTCGAGACCGCACACCGCGCCGGTGTTCTGCATCGCGACGTGAAGCCCTCGAACATCCTGACAACCGCATACGGGCATCCCGTGCTGTCGGACTTCGGCATAGCGGCGACGCTCGGAGACGCCGAGCTCTCGGAGGCCGTCGGTCTCTCGGTGCCGTGGTCGGCGCCCGAGGTGCTCTCGGACGAGACGACGGGCACCGTAGCCAGCGAGGTCTGGGCGCTGGGCGCGACGATCTACTCGCTCATCGCCGGCCGGTCTCCCTTCGAAGTCGAGGGAACGGACAACACGTCGGCACAGCTCATCTCGCGCATCCAGCGCGCAAAGCCGCCGCCGATCGGACGTGCTGACGTGCCGGAGCGGCTCGAGGAAGTGCTTCGGCGTTCCATGTCGCGAAAACCCGAGGCGCGACAGCAGAGCGTGCTCGAGCTCATCCGCGACCTGCAGTCGGTCGAGGCCGAGCTCGGGTTCGTGCCGACGCCGGCTGATCTCTCGATCGACGAGTGGGTCGCGGCCGTCGCTGCGCCGGATGACGATCGCACGCGGGTCAAGAGCCTCGTGGCTTCTTCGTCGTCGGACCGACGTCGCCGGCGGCGCAGCGAGCAGACGTTCGGTTCCGATCGCACGGCGGCACGGGAGACGGGCGCGGCGTCCTCCGACCGCAGGATGTC